>JANLTL010000216.1:0-27754 GCA_031362905.1 Burkholderiales bacterium
CTCCATGCGAAAGCATTCCGCAAAGTCGGGCGCAATGTAGCGCGCGGCGCCCCGGAAGCCGAGCATCGGGTTCTCTTCGTCCGGCTCATAGAGCGCGCCGCCAATCAGCTTCTTGTATTCGTTCGATTTGAAGTCGGACAGGCGCACGATCACTGGCTTGGGCCAGAATGCGGCGGCGATGGTCGAGACGCCTTCGGCCATTTTTTCGACAAAAAACGTGCGCGGATTCGCGTAGCCGCGCGCCAGCGAATCAATCGCGCGGCGCAAATCGTCCGGCACCTTCGGATGTCAAGACTTGCGCGCGGGTGCGCCGCGATGTAGCTGTTGATGATGAATTCAAGCCGCGCCAGCGCGACGCCGTCGTTTGGCAATTGCGCAAAATCGAAGGCCAGCGCGGGGTTGCCGATGATCATGCCAATCTTGACCGGGATCTTCGGCATCGCACCGCGCTTGGTCTCGGTGACTTCGGTTTCGATGCGGCCCGCGTAAACGTTGCCGGTGTCGCCTTCGGCGCATGAGACCGTCACTTCCATGCCGTCTTGCAACAGGTCGGTCGCGTTTTCACAGCCCACCACCGCCGGCACGCCGAGCTCGCGCGCAATGATGGCGGCATGGCAGGTACGGCCGCCACGGTTGGTGACGATCGCCGCCGCCCGTTGCATCACCGGTTCCCAGTTCGGGTCGGTCATGTCGGCAACCAGCACATCGCCGGCCTGCACACTGTCCATGTCGGCCGCGTCGTGCACCACGCGCACGCGGCCGGTACCGATCTTCTGGCCGATGGCGCGGCCGGTGATGAGTACCTTGCCCGTACCTTTGAGCGCAAAACGCTGCTGCGTCGCCTGTTTCTCCTGCGACTTCACGGTTTCCGGACGCGCCTGTAGGATGTAAATCTTGCCGTCGCCGCCATCCTTGCCCCACTCGATGTCCATCGCGCGGCCGTAGTGTTTCTCGATGGTCAGCGCATAACGCGCAAGCTCGAGCACGTCGGAGTCGTTGATGGAAAATTTGTCGCGCTCAGCCGTCGCGACGTCAACCGTCACGGTCGACTTGCCGGCCTCGGCTTTGTCTCCGAACACCATCTTGATGAGCTTGGAGCCAATCGCGCGGCGCACGATCGAAGGCTTGCCCTGTTCCAGCGTCGGCTTGTGCACGTAGAACTCATCGGGATTGACCGAGCCCTGCACCACGCATTCACCCAGGCCATAGCTCGACGTGATGAACACCACATCGGGAAAACCGGATTCGGTGTCGATGGTGAACATGACGCCGGCCGAGCCGGTGTCTGAGCGCACCATGCGCTGCACGCCGGCCGACAGCGCGACTTCCGCGTGGGTGAATCCCTTGTGAACACGATAGGAAATCGCACGGTCGTTGTAGAGCGAAGCAAACACTTCGCGGATCGCCTGCAAAACGTTGTCGATACCGACGATGTTGAGGAAGGTTTCCTGCTGGCCTGCGAACGAGGCATCCGGCAAATCTTCTGCGGTGGCTGATGACCGCACTGCCACGCAGATGGCGCCGCCGCCAGACTGCTGCTCCATCACGGCATAACCCGCGCGAATGGCAGCTTCGAGCGCCGCTGGCAGCGGCTGCGCCACAACCCACGCACGAATGTCGGCACCCGCCGCCGTTAACGCCCTGACATCAGACACATCGAGGCTCTGGAGCCGTGCTTGAATGCGTGCGGCCAGGCCTTCGTGTGCCAGAAAATCGCGGTATGCATCGGCGGTCGTGGCAAAACCACCCGGCACCCGCACTCCCCTGCCGGCCAACTGGCTGATCATTTCGCCGAGCGAGGCATTCTTGCCGCCCACCGTACCCACATCGGTGTTGCGCAATTGCTCGAACGCCACTACATACTGCTTGCCGGTCATCAACATCCCCTCGGTACGATCAATTTGCACGGTCACTCTGGAATACAGGCATTTTACCCGCTCCAAAATACGCATGCTGCATGGCAGCAATTCAAACTTCCCACTCACATTGTGGTCGAATGCGGGTATCGCACCCAAAAGCCCATCATGATTCGCAAGCGCCTGCACAAACTGCTCCCCGATATCGAAAAACTACGCACGCAAAGGACGCTCGGCGCACTCGGTGAGCACATCTTTCATCCGGCGTTGTGGTGGCTGAACCGGCGCAGCGTAGCGGGCGGATTTGCGGTGGGTCTGTTCTGCGGCCTGATTCCCGGGCCACTGCAAATGGGCGGTGCTGCCTTGGGGGCACTGTGGTTGCGCACAAATTTGCCGGTTGCGCTGGTCACTACTCTTTATACCAATCCATTTACGATCGTGCCGCTATACCTGCTCGCCTATCAGTTGGGCTTGTGGGTACTGCCAGGCGCAGCCGGGAATGCGCCACCCGCACCGGTGATCACTGCAGATATCTCCGCTTCTCTTGCCAATGTCAGCACCTGGGCGGGGTCACTTGGCATGCCCCTGCTCGCCGGCGTGCCTCTGCTCGCCGCTCTGCTGGCAGCATGCGGCTATGGCCTCGCCCGGCTGGCGTGGAGCGGCCTGGTACGCGCGCAATGGTGGTTGCGCTTGCGGCGGCGCACACGACATTGAATATTCACACGATGAACGAATCTGTACTTGCCCGTGCATTGGCGAGCGCAAGCCGTCAAATCAGCTTGCGCGCACCGTTCGGGCTCACCAGATCAACGACAACGCGCGCATAGCGGTAGGCAAGCCATTGCGCGGCGCGCGCCCGCCACCCGGCGTGTGCGAGGCCCGCGGCGGTCACGCGCGTACCGCCGTCCGCGATGGCAAGCTCCAGCGAGACACGCAACTGCCGCGCGAATACGCCATCGGTCACGACAACATTGGCCTCGCGCGCCAACAACAAACTGAATGGATCGATGTTGGATGAGCCCACAGTGGCCCACGCATCGTCGACGACCGCCACCTTGGCATGCAGAAAACTCTTGCTGTATTCCACGACGCCGATCCCCACGGCAAGCAGGCGCCGGTAGAGTGACTGCGAAGCAGCCTTCATGAGCGGATGATCGCTTGGGCCTTGCAGCAGCACCGTGACGGTTACACCGCGCAACGCTGCTCCGCGTAGCGCGCGATAAAAGCGCCGTGACGGCAGAAAGTAACCACACGCGAGAATGATGTGACTGCGCGCGGCCTTGATCGCAGCGAGGTAGGCGTCTTCGATGGCAGTGCGATGCAGTAGGTTGTCGCGCACGACCAGTGCTGCGCGTGCCACGCCAGGCAAAGACACCGCCGCAACGGTGCCAGGTGCTTGGACGGCAGTCGGCACCTCCTGCGGCGGTCGTCGTGCAGCCAGCGTGCGCCAATGTGCGAGCGAAGTCACGGTCCACAAATGGCGCGCCGCTGCGGCAATATCCGCCACCAGCGGCCCTTGAACGTGTACAGCATAGTCGAAGCGCGGCGGCACTTCCTCCGGCGTATTCCAGTCGTCGATGATGTTGATGCCACCCACGAAGGCTTGCGCAGAATCGGCCCTCGTCGGGTCAACCACGGCGATTTTGCGATGCATGCGCCGCAGACCGCGCACTGGCCGCCACAGTACCGGCCGCCGGTAATGCAACAAGCAGGCACCGCTGCGCGCGAGTCTCACCTGGTAGACCTCCGGCATGTCGCGTGCACCGAAGCCATCGACCAATACCTGCACGCGCACACCGCGCGCCGCAGCGGCGCAGAGCCGCTCAACCACCGCGCTGGCGGTGGCATCGCCGGAGAAGATATAGGTCTCGAGAAAGATTTCCTGCTGTGCACCTTCGAGGGCAGCGAGCAATGCGGGAAAGTATTCGCGCCCGGAATTGAGCAACCTTATCCGATTGCCGTCTCGAAAGCGCACTTTCATCTGGACCAGGCCACGCGCGCGTACTCAGATCAAACCGAGTGTCGCGTGCAGGCCGATATGATCGGACAGGCCATGCAGATGATGCAGCACGCGTGCCTCATGCACGGCAAGACCACGCACATAGATGCGGTCGAGCCGCAGCATCGGCAGGCGCGCCGGATAGGTTCGCGGCGGCTTGCGGCCAAGACTGGCGAAGGCATCAAAAAACCCGGCGGCGGCAAGGCTGGGACCGGCGCGGTTACGCCAATCATTGAAGTCACCGGCAAGCACCGCCGGCTCGTGCCGGGGTACACGCGCGGCCACGGTTTCAACAATGATCTCGGTCTGGCGCTGGCGCACTCTTTCGGTCAGGCCCAGATGCACACAGAAGCAGTGAACGCGCACATCTTCAATCCGCAGGACAGCATGCAGCAAACCACGGTTCTCGAAGCGGTGCATCGACATGTCGTCATTGACTACCGACTCGACGGCGAAGCGTGACAGAATTGCATTGCCGTGGTGACCATGCCGGTACACCGCGTTGCGCGCGTAGTGCACTTCTGGCCAGTGTGCGCTGGCCAGAAAGCGGCCTTGCTCTTCCAGCGGCCAGCCGGCGAAGCGCCGCGCATGACGTGCATGACTGCCTTGCACTTCCTGAAGACACACCACATCGGGGCGCAGTGCATCAAGCTCGCTCTTGAGGTCATGCACGATCACACGGCGATTCAGCGGCGACAGCCCCTTGTGCATGTTGAGACTCGCCACGGAAAATGATGTCAATACCAACACTGCTCCTGTTCTGCTGCGACTTGGGTCGCTTCGTAGCAACTTTGTGGATCCACTTTCGGTAGCGTTGCTGCATCCAGGGCTCATTGCTGCCAAGCCGCCTCGCCACGCTACGCACCAAGCGCTGCCATGCGACTACTGGTGCGATGATACGCGAGCAAAGGTGCTGGCGCGATGGGCAAATTAACGCGGATAATCAGTGCATCCGGCTTTTCTCTCCCTCCCCATGCCCAACAGCCACGCCCCGCGCCGCACCGTGTTCTTCATCTCCGACGGCACCGGCATCACAGCCGAAACCTTTGGCCATTCCTTGCTCACCCAGTTTGAAGGTCTGCCGGTGCGCGAGACGCGCATGCCGTTCATCAACTCGCTTGAAAAGGCACAAGCCTGCGTCGCGATGATCAACGCCGCCCATGCAGAAGACAAGATGAAGCCCGTCGTCTTCAACACATTGGTCAATACCGAAACCAGCGCCGTCGTGCGCAGCGCCGACGCACTGGTGCTCGATTTGTTCCAGACCTTCATCGAGCCACTGGAACGCGAGCTGGGTCTCAAATCGACCCACACCATAGGCCGGTCACACAGTGCCACCAAGAACAAGCAGGAATACGCAAATCGCATCGAGGCAATCAACTTCAGTCTCGCACATGACGACGGCCAGACCGACAAGAATTTGGTCGAGGCAGACGTGATTCTGGTCGGTGTGTCGCGCAGCGGCAAGACGCCAACCTCGCTCTATCTCGCGCTCACCTTTGGTCTGCGTTGCGCCAACTATCCGTTGATCCCGGAAGACTTTGAGCGCATGCAATTGCCCAAATCGCTGGCAGCACATCGCAGCAAGTTGTTCGGCCTCACCATCGAGCCGCAGCGGCTGGCCGAAATTCGCCACGAGCGCAAGGCCAACAGCAAATACGCGTCACTCGAAAACTGCCGCTATGAAGTGGCCGAAGGCGAAGCGCTGATGCGCCGCGAAGGCATTCGCTGGCTGTCCACGACGACCAAGTCGATCGAGGAAATCGCCACCACCATCATGCAGGAGATCAAGCTTGAGCGACGCGTGCTCTAGGATTACGGCGGCCACGCAGGCAAGCACCGCCTCTGCGGTCTGCGTCACGCTACTTGCGCGCCAAATCGTCCGCAAACGGCGCGTAGAGTGGGCGCAGCGCTTTGAGCGCACGCTCCGTCAACGCAGCGTCGCCCGTGCGGCGACCCAACAGCCCGAGGCCGTACCAGGCAAAGATGTCCTGCCCGTCCAGCTGCAAGGCACGCTCATAGGCGCGTGCAGCTTCCACCGGACGCCGGGTCTCCCCGTAGATATCACCCTGTAACACCAGCGCTGCTGCAGAAGTCGGGTCGACCTGCAATGCGCGGTCCAGCGCATTGAGTGCCGCACGCGTTTCGCCAGTCTGCTTGAGCGTCAGGGCATACAAGTTCCAACCGTGAATTTCCTCGGGCAGCAATTGGGTGACGCGCAGGAAGCAATCACGCGCGATCAGCATCTCGCCAGCCTGCATGTGGCCATAGCCGGCCAGTTGCCACCACTCGCCGCGCGCCGGCTCCTTGTCCAGCTTTTGCCGCGCCAGCGTGGATAGCCCCAGCCAATCCCGCGCCTTGATGAGCGGCTGAACCTCGGCAAATTCCTTGCGCACGCCGTATTGATTCAGGCTGACGGCAAGCAGTTCCGGTGCTGCGTTGATCAGCATCGAGGTGGCGATTTGCGCGCAACCGGCCGTCAACGCCAACGCCATGCCCAGTCCCCAGGCACGCAAAACAAGGCTTGCCGCGTCAGCTGTCCTGGACCGCTTCACTGCTTCGCCGCCGCGCGCACCTGTGATTGCCGTAACGACGATCACCCCGGTTCGGCGCCATGCTTCGAGGTTGCCAAGCAGGCAATGGACTCTGTGTTTCATGGGCACACACCTTTGCGACGTTGCCTTACTGCTTCAAACAAACATACCGCTGCCGCTGCTGCGACGTTGAGTGATTCTGCGCCGCCCGGCATCGGTATTGTCACTTGTTGCTGCGCCCGCTCCAGCAATCCTGGAGACACACCGGCACCTTCGTTCCCGAACAACCACGCCACCGGACGCGAAAGATCGGCCTCATGGACCGTGTCATCGGCGTGCGACGACGTGGCCAGCAGCGGCACTCGCAGACGGTCGATCACCTCCTCAAGGACGACGCCTTCCACAATGGACAGCGAGAAATGCGCGCCTTGCCCGGCACGCAGGACCTTGGGGGACCAGGCATAGACGGTGTGCGGTGAGCAGTACACGTGGCGCACGCCGGCCGCTGCCGCACTGCGCAGCAGGCTGCCCAGATTGCCCGGATCCTGCACCTGATCGAGCAGCAAGCAATCCTCCGAAATGATTGACGGGAGTGACTCTTGCGGAGTAGTCACGGCAAAAACGATGCCTGCACCGTGCTCCACCGTGCTGATGGTTTCAAACAAGGTGTCAGGCAATTGCAGAACGTCAACGCCACAGGAACGCGCCAGACGCGCCACTTCCGCTCGATTGAGTCCCGAATCACTGACTGCCGCCAACACTGGCGCACCGCACTTCTCGAGATACGCACCGGCCAGATGCGCGCCGGCGAGGATCGACAGGCCTTCCCTCTTGCGTGCCTGTGAAGTCGCCGCCAGCGCACGCAGCCGTTTGTAGAGGACGTTATCGCGCGAGGTAACGGATTTAAGTTTCACACGCGCTACCGGTTGTCAGTTCAGTCAGAACGGTCATAGCGCAGCAAACGCCGCACGCATGCGTTCGCGTTGCGCGGCGTGAGGCAAAGTGCCGCGCGCGGCGGCGAGGTTGTCCGTCACGTGCTGCGGATTGCGCGTACCGGGGATGACCACGGTCACCGCAGGGTGGCCAAGAATCCATTTGAGAAAAAACTGCGCCCAACTCTGGATACCGAGTTCGTCGCGCGCCCACGGCGGGACTGTCTTGCCGCGTACCTGGCGAAACAGCGCACCCTCGGCGAATGGCCGATTGATGATGACGGCTGTCTTCAGTTCCGCGCACACATCAAGCAGCGCACGATCCGCCTCCGGCTCAGCGAGCGAATAGTTGACCTGAACCACGTCAACCCGATGTTTGCGCAGCGCGACTTCAAGCGCACGGTGCGCGCCCGCATGATAGTGGGTAATACCGGTGAGGCGTACACGGCCCTCTTGCTTCCACGCCGCGAGTGTGTCGAGGTGCGCGTCGGTGTCGCCAAGGTTGTGCACCTGCATGAGGTCGAGCTTTGCAACCCTGAGCTTGGCCATCGAGTCGCGCATTTGCGCCACACCTTCGCGCTGGCCATGCGTCCAGACCTTGGTGGCAACGAAGAGCTTGTCGCGCAGTGTTTCGCCCTGGATCAAATCGCCCAGCACATTCTCCGAACGGCCATACATTGGCGATGAATCGACCACACGCCCCCCACCCGATACAAAGGCCGTGAGAGTCGCACGCGCCTCCTCAAACTGGGTACTGCCAGTGGCGACATCGAAGACCTGCCAGGTCCCGAGACCCACCACGGGCAGCTGTTCTCCGGTGGCTGGCAGCGTACGCGTGATCAACGGCACCGCGGCCTGGGCAAACGACTCAGCCACACGCGCCGACAGCGCCAGTGCGGCAAGGGATGCATGAAAGGAGCGGCGGTTCATCGCTTGCGAGCAGCGTCATCATTCGCCTCGCGCCACACTGGATCATCGCCTGCAGGACGCGGCTTACTTTTTTGCCGCCTCATGCTCAGCCCACACCTTGCGCGCGATGCGCACACCCTCGACCAGTGCCGGTGCGCCGCAATACACGGCAACATGAATGAATAGTTCTTTCATCTCCTGCTTGGTCACACCGTTGTTGATGGCGCCACGCAGATGGAGTTCGAGCTCATGCGGGCGGTTGAGCGCGCACAGCATGACGATGTTGAGCCATGAGCGCGTTTTAGGGGGAATCGTGAATTCCCCCTTGGCATCGCGGCGGCCCCAGCTGGCGCCCCAGGAATGGACGGTCAGGTAATCCTGAATGTCTTCGGTGAACTCATCCTTGATTGCGAAGCCTCGATCAACGTGTTCGTTGCCAAGTACCTGTTTGCGAATCGCCAGGCCGGCGTCGAACATTTCTTTCTTGGTCGGATTGGTCATGGAAAATCTGGCTCAATGGTCAAAGGAGTTGCCATTGTATCGAGGTGCGTGCTGACGGTAGAATGAATTGATGCGCCGCCTGCCCCCCCTGCACGACCTGCTCGCCTTCGAGGCGGCCGCACGCCACATGAGTTTCCTCAAGGCGTCCGACGAATTGCACGTGACGCAATCTGCGGTGAGCCACCGCATCAAATCGCTGGAGGAATTTCTTGGCGTCGCCTTGTTCATCCGCATCAATCGCAATATCGCGCTCACCAGCTATGGCGACCGCTATCTTGCCGAGGTGAAGACCGCCCTCGCCGCGCTTGAAGCCGCCACTGCCACCCTCAAGGGCAGCACGCGCGCGCGCCTGCGCATCTCTGCCGCGCCGGCCCTCGGCGCCAAGTGGCTGGTGGCACGCCTCGCCGGTTTTCAGCGTGCACATCTTGAAATCGAACTCGCGGTCTCCTCGTCCTACGATCTCGAACTCATCAAACGCGGTGAAGCCGACATCGGCATTCGCTATGGTGCAGAAGATGCGCTTGGCCTCACCACAATCAAGTTGTTTGAAGAGACGCTGTTTCCCGTAGCCAGCCCTGCCTACATCGCGTCGGTCGGCGGTTTGCAACACCCCGCAGATCTGAAAAAGGCGATGCTGCTGCGCCATCCGATGCTGCACTGGCTGCCTTGGTTCAAGGCGGCCGGCCTCGACTGGGCTGAGCCTGCTGGTGGCGCGGTCTACGAAGACGCCATGCTGATGTACGAAGCTGCCGCCGCGGGCCAGGGCGTCGCGCTCACGCTCAAGACCCTGTTTGAGGGATACAGCACCACCGGGATACTGGTCAAGCCGTTTGCGCTCGAAGTGTGGGATCGGGCCTATACCATCGTGCTCGCACCGGCAGCGGCGCACAAACCGGCGGTGACGCTGTTTACCGATTGGCTGCGTGCCGAGGCCGGATCAGCGAGTGCATGAACGGCAATGAAGAGTCCCCGCATTGATTCGCCAAGACCCGCTCCCACCAACGATTCTGATTGATGGCGCCCTGAACACCGCTCCCACAGCCATTCTTCAACTAGCGCTCGAAGAGGCATGCCACCAATATTCACTCAAGCCCGACCGCCGCGCCCCCGAAAGTCGCGCAGTGTGGGCAGCAACCAGAACGGCAGGCAGGCCATGACGAGGATGACCACCGAGACGACGAAACCGGGCCGATAGCTCCCGGTAAGGTCGTGCAGCACGCCGCCCATGAATGCGCCCAAACCGGCACCCACTGCATTGGCCGCGTACATGATGCCGTAGATGCTCGCGACATGTCTGCCCGCAAACAGGCGGGTCGAGATGGTCGAAATGATCGGGCCACGCGCGCCCTGGCACAGACCGAAAGCGATGACGTAGCCGATCAGGAGGGCATGTAGCGGATACCAGGAGATCGCCAACAGGAAGGCCAAGCCCGTAATGCTGCCTGCATAGCTTGCCGTGACCGTTCGTCGCGGGCCAAAATGATCCGAGATGACGCCGGTGCCGACAATGCCGAACACCGACATCATCGAGGCTGCGCCAAACGCGGTGGCCGCGAGCAACGCCGGAACGCCCTGTTCGACCAGATAAACCACAATCTGTACGCTGACCGAAAACATGCCCACCGAAGTCAGAAAGAACACCCACACCAGGCCCCAGAAATTCCGCGTGCGCATAGCGCGTGCAACCGTCCATTCTTCCCCGCTCACGGTCGCGGCGGTACGCGTATCCCGATAGGCAGGATGGCCAGCGAGGAATGCGCGCCACGGCAGGAAGAAGACAAGCGGCACAAAACACAACAGGACCATTCCGAGGATCCGGTAAGCCTCGCGCCAGCCATACGCATCGATCAGCCCCTGGGCGCCAGGCACGATGATCAGGACACCCAGGCCCATGCCGGCAAACGCGATCGAAATCGCCGTAGAGAGGCGTTCACGAAACCAGCGCGCAATCATGCTTGATGACGGCACCATGCCGAGCGCGGCGACGGCGAGTCCGGTGCCCGCACCGACGGTCAGGTAAAAGTGCCACACGTTCTGCACATACGATGCGAGCACATACGAGACCGCCAGCACGGCCATGCCAAAGGTATACAGGAGGCGTGCGCCGAGCCGGTCAAACAGAAAGCCGACCACGGGCGCCGTCAACCCGTTGACCAGCAAGTAAATCGAATACACGCTGGTCATCTGTGACCGGGTCCAGCCCAGATCGCGCTCCAGCGGCAGCAGAAATACCACATAGGTATCTGCCGTACCGCGCCCGATCATGTTGAGCAGCAGGCATACACCGAGCACGATCAGGGCGGTGCGGCCCGGATTGACGGCGCCGGCGGGGTTGGCGGAGTGCGGTTGCAATTGAGTGTGAAGCGGAGTGCGCAGCGGAGTGCGAGGCGGAGTGCGAAAGGCCTGATCGGAGCCGCGAGTCTACCCGGTTCAATCGCGTGAAACCAATTCACCTGAAGCGGACTTCGTTTTCGTTTGCGCAGCGACGACTTGTCGATCAGCATGGCCCCTGCGCGATCACCCCGCGCGCGTGGCCGGCTCCCCATCCCCAGACCGGCTCCTGACTGGCGCTCCACCGACGCGCCTGCTCCAACTGCACTGCAGTCAAACGCATCGCAATGCGCCATGCCGCGCGCATTCGAATCGCCACTTTTACCATTCCACTATTGGAGCAACCTTCATGTCTATGCACGACCGCGACGGCTGGATCTGGTTTGACGGCGCTCTCAAACCCTGGCGTGATGCCGCCACCCATGTACTGAGCCATACCCTGCATTACGGCCTCGGCGTATTTGAAGGCCTGCGCGTGTACGAAACGGCGCGCGGCCCGGCCATTTTCAGGCTCGCCGACCACACCGAGCGCTTGATGCAGTCGGCCCACATTCTGGGCATCAAGCTGCCCTATTCCCGGCCCCAACTCGAGACTGCGCAGTGTGAGGTGGTCCGTGCCAACCAGATGCGCAGCGGTTACATCCGGCCTCTGGTGTTTCTCGGGTCGGAAAAGATGGGCGTCAACCCGGATGGAGCGCAGGTGCACGTCGCCATCGCGGCGTGGCCGTGGGCGGCCTATCTGGGCGAGACGGCGCTGACGCACGGTATCCGCGTGAAGATTTCGTCCTTCGCGCGCCACCATGTCAATGTGCAGATGTGTCGCTCCAAATCGGTATCGACCTATGCCAATTCGATCCTCGCCAACCGCGAGGCGCGTGCCGACGGATACGACGAGGCTTTGCTGCTCGACACCGACGGTTTTGTGGCCGAAGGCTCAGGCGAGAATATTTTCCTGGTGCGCGATGGCCGTTTGATCGAACCCGAAATCGCATCGGCCTTGGATGGCATCACGCGCCGCACCGTACTCACGCTGGCGCGTGAAGCAGGCATTGAGACCACTTCGCGCCGCGTGACCCGCGACGAACTCTACATTGCCGATGAAGTATTCCTGACCGGCACCGCCGCTGAAATCACGCCCGTGATCGAAGTGGATCGGCGCGCCATTGGCGCAGGCGCACCAGGCCCCTTGACACGCGCCCTGCAGAAGCAATTCTTCGCCTGTACGAGCGGCGCAGACACCGCCCATCCGGATTGGCTGACGGCGATCAACCTGGCCTGAAGACCCGAACCGTTGCGCCTAAGCGGCAATGGCTGGCCGTCGTAAGCCGACCTTGGTCGCCTGCTCGAACGCGTAGGCGAGTTGCAACACGGCGAAGTCGGCATTGCGGCGGCCGACAATCTGGATGCCAACCGGCAAGCCTTCATCGGTGAAGCCGGCCGGCACCGAAATGGCCGGGTGGCCGGTAACGGTGATGTAGTAGCAGCTCTTCATCCAGTCGAGATAGGTGGCAAGTTTTTCGCCATTGATCTCGTCCACGTACTCCTGCTCGATCGGAAATGGCGGCACCTGATTGACCACCGTCACAAGAAATTCATGCGTCTCAAAATAGGCTGCCACGCGCGAGAAGATGCGCGAGCGCTCGGTGTCGGCGCGCGCCAAGTCGGCGCAACTCAATTTGCGGCCGGCTTCGATGTTCCAGATCACGGTCTCTTTGAGCTTGTCGCGATGCTGGTCGAGGTAGTCCCCGTTCTTGAGTTCAAACAGATGCGCGCGCAGGGTGAGGAACACTTCGTGCGCGCCGGAGAAGTCAGGCACCGCATCGTCGAGCACGCAGCCAAGACCAGCGAACACTTTGTTTTGCGCGGCGATGATTGTTTCGACGCGGCGGTCGACCGGCACCTGGCCACCCAGGGTGGGTGAAAAGCCCACGCGCACGCTCTTGAAGTCGCGCCCCAGTGGCGCGTTAAACGAAACCCCCGGCTCCATCAAGGAGATCGGCACGCGGTCGTCCGGCCCCGCCTGCACCGAGAGCAGCAGGGCCGTGTCTTCGACGGTACGCGCCATCGGACCTTCGACGCCGAGCGTGTCCCACAAATGCTTGTTCGGATACGCGGGCACGCGGCCGGGGGACGTGCGCAAGCCGATCACGTTGCAAAAACTGCCGGGATTGCGCAGGGAAGCACCGAGGTCGCTGCCGTCAGCCAGCGGCAGCATGCCGGTCGCCAGCACCACGCCGGCACCGCCGGAAGAGCCGCCACAGGTCTTGGTCAGGTCATAGGGATTTTTGGTGGCGCCGAATACGGCGTTGAAGGTCTGCGAGCCGGCGCCAAACTCGGGCGTGTTGGTTTTGCCGACGCAGATCGCGCCCGCGTTCCATGAGCGATCCACCACCAGCATGCTGTGATCGGGCACGTGGTCCTTGAAAATCGGCGAGCCCATCGTCGTGCGCATACCCTTGGTCGCGAACAAGTCCTTGTGCGCAATTGGCAAGCCGTGCAGCGGACCGAGCATGTCGCCCTTGGCCTGCTTCGCGTCAGCCGCCCGCGCCTTGGCCAGCGCGCCTTCGGCATCGAGCGTGACGAGGGCATTAACCTTGGGATTGACGCGCTCGATCTGTTTGAGGTGCGCTTGCATTACCTCAACGGCGGAAAGTTTTTTGGCACGAATGTTCCGCGCAAGATCGGTAGCGGAAAGAAAGCAGAGGTCTTGGGTCATGGCCTGAAGGCGTCGAAAAACGGAGAGTTGGGAAACCGGGCACACCGATTGTCCACGCAATGCCGCACTGGCGCAATGACTAAGGTACAGTTTGTCTCCACAGGTGCGTTCGCGCATTTTCCACGCATTTGCGCGCGCGCAGCACGCACCGATTCCCCTGACAGGCAAGCAAACCCATGATGGAACTACTCTCTTCTCCCGCAGCCTGGATGGCATTCGCAACCCTCACCGCACTCGAACTCGTTCTCGGCATCGACAACGTCATTTTCATTTCCATCCTGGTTGATAAATTGCCGGCAACTCAGCGTGAGCAGGCACGCAAGATCGGCTTGTTTCTCGCCATGTTCATGCGCATCGGCCTGTTGTTCCTGCTGACGTGGATCATCGGCTTGACCGCGCCTTTGTTCACTGTGCTTACCCAGGCCATTTCAGGCCGCGATCTGATCCTGATTGCCGGGGGCCTGTTTCTGATCTGGAAAAGTACCAAGGAAATTCATCAGTTGCTCGAGGGCGAGGAAGGCCACGGCTCCGGCAGCGTGCGCGCCACCTTCAGCGCCGTCATCGTCCAGATCATCATCATCGACCTGGTGTTTTCGCTCGACTCGATCATCACTGCGGTGGGCATGGTGGACCGCATCGAAATCATGATCGCGGCAGTCGTGGTGTCGGTCGGCTTGATGATGGCCTTTGCCGGCGCGATCGGGCGCACCGTATCTGATCATCCGACCCTCAAGATGCTGGCCCTGTCATTCCTGTTTGTGGTCGGCACGGTGTTGATCGCGGATGGCTTCGGCCACCATGTGCCGAAGGGCTACATCTATTTCGCGATGGCGTTCTCGGTCGGCGTGGAGTGGCTCAACATTGTGATGCGCAAGCGCAAGGTACCCCAGCAACCGGTGCACCTGCGCGAGGAATACACGCGCGACGGCACCAGCCCGCACCGCCCGCCCGGCGCTCAACCGCCCGGATAGCCGCGCGGCCGCTCGCGGCCAGAAGCCCGCGCGCAGACCCGCTCCCAGAGCGGGTTACAGAGGCCACGTCGCTGCGCCGCTAGTCTCCCAACGCCTCTGGCCGCATGCCTTGTGCGTCTTCGTGCTTGCCCCATGCGCTCCGTTCAATAGTTGATTGAGAATTATTCTTATTGACAGATTGATTTCAATTGATAATAATTCGCATTATCAACAACTCCTTGAGCAAGCAACCCACCATGACTTTGATCCGCCTCCGCCCTCTGGCCCTTCTGCTTTCACTTGCCTGCACCGCTGCCAGCGCACCCAACGCCGGCGCGCAAGACAACAAAGTGCTCAACCTTTACTCCGCGCGCCATTACCAGACTGATGAAGCGCTGTACGCCAACTTCACCAAGGCCACCGGCATCAAGATCAACCGCATCGAGGCCGGCGACGAGCAATTGATCGACCGCCTCAAGACAGAAGGCGCCAACAGCCCGGCCGATGTGATCGTGCTGGTCGACTCCGCGCGCATGTGGAATGCGCAGCAGCTCGGGCTGTTCGCCCCGGTCAAGTCCGCCGCGCTCGACGCGCGCATTCCGGCCGAGTTGCGCGATCCGGCCGGTCACTGGTTCGGCTTTTCCACCCGCGCCCGCGTCATCGTTTACAACAAGGTCACGGTCAAAGCCGAAGACGTGCCCACCTACGAAGCGCTGGCCGACGCCAAAAACAAGGGCAAGGTCTGCACCCGCAGCGGCTCGCATCCCTACATGCTGTCGCTTGTCTCGGCCGTGATCCAGCATCAAGGTGAGGCCAATGCCGAGGCTTGGTCCAAGGGTGTGGTGGGCAACTTCGCACGCAAGCCGGCCGGCGGCGACACCGACCAGATCAAGGCCGTGGCCAGCGGTGAATGCGCGATTGCCCTCACCAACAGCTACTACTGGGTGCGCCTGCTCAAGTCCAACAAGCCGGATGAAATTGAACTGGTGAAAAAGGTTGGCTTCGTCTGGCCGAACCAGGCGAGCTACGGCACGCACGTCAACATCTCCGGCGGCGGCATGGCAAAAAATGCGCCGAACAAGGAAGCGGCAGTCAAGTTTCTCGAGTACCTCGCAAGCGACGAGGCGCAAGGCTATTTTGCCAACGGCAACAACGAATGGCCCGCCGTCAAATCGGTTGCGTTGAAAAACCCTCAACTCGAATCGCTCGGCAAATACAAGGCCGACAGCATCGGCCCAAGCCTGTTTGGCAAAAACACGCCTGCGGCGCAGAAGATCGTCGACCGCGCCGGCTGGAAATAGTCGCGTGGCCGACAACAAACAGCGCGGGCCGCCCGGCGAAACGTCCGCCCGGCCTGCGGAACGGGTCGGCATCGCCACGCCTTATATTCGCAGCCAGGACTTGTTCGGGACAGCCCAGGAAGTCGTGATTGAACACAACCAGCGTGAGTACCGCTTGCGTGTCACCTCGCAGGGCAAGTTGATTCTCACCGCGTAAGTTGGCCCAGATAGACCGCCTCACCCGATTCATCTGTTTTACCCGCATCACCTTCAGCAAAGCCAGCAAGTCAGCCAGCCAGCACGATGCTTCGTGCAAGCCAGCGAGCCAGCCAGCCATGCAGCAATCAAAAGCTCATTGGAAAGGCTCCTCGCCATGCAGCGCCATCGCATTCGCCGCTTCACCCACCGCGCTACTGCCCGCTTTACTCGCCGCCTCAGTAGCCGCTTTACCAGGACTGGCAGCACGATTTTGGTGGCGGCCCTTGCCGCCACGTTTTCCGCATTTGCACAACAGACCGCTTCGCCGCCTGCACCGCAAGCCGCTCCTGAACGGCTCAAAGAAGTCACCGTCACCTCGACGCGTACCGAGCGGGATGTCAACGATGTCCCCAATTCGGTCACGGTGCTCACCGCGGAAGATATCCAGCGCGCCCAGGCACAGGACATCAACGATCTGATCCGCTATGAGCCGAACGTATCGGTGCGCGGCGAATCGCAGCGGCGCTTCGGCAACTCCAGCTACAACATTCGCGGCATCGACGGCAACCGCGTGCTGATTCAGGTCGATGGCGTGCGTCTGGCGGACGAATTCCAGTTCGGCACCAGTCTGCTCAACGGCACCGGGCGCGACGCCGTCGATCTCGACACGCTCAAGCGCGTCGAGATTATTCGTGGCGCGGCGTCGTCACTCTACGGCTCGGACGCCATCGGTGGCGTAGTCTCGTACATCACCAAGGACCCGGCTGACTACTTACGGCTCACCGACCGTGAGGCCTACCTTGGCGTGAAGACCGGCTACGCCAGCCACGACCGCTCGTGGACCAACGGTTTCACGGTGGCCGCCGGGCGTGACGTGGTGCAGGGCTATCTGTATTTTTCGCGCCGCGACGGACACGAAACGCGCAATCGTGGCAGCAATGACAGCACCTCCACCGCGCGCACGGCATCGAACCCGCAAGACAACCGCACTGACTCACTGCTCGCCAAGCTGGTGATCAAACCAGCGGTGAATCATGAATTCAAGCTCACGCTCGAGAACCGGCGCTTCAACGCCACCACCGATGTGCTGTCTCTCAGTCCCACTGCCGTACGCACCACCGGGCTGATCGGCTACGACTCGACAGACCGCACGCGCGTCGCGCTCGAACACGCCTGGGATAAACCCGCCGACTGGATCAACGCGATCAAGTGGAATGCCTACCGCCAGCGCACTGACAACTTCCAGCGTTCGCTTGAATCGCGCTTCGGCACCACCGCCACCTGCTCGGGCGTGACCGCCGGCGCCAATAACTGCGTACGCGATCTGACCACCGAATTCAACCAGCATGTGGTGGGCGGCGGCTTTTCGGTCGAACACCTGATCACCGGCGGCAGCGCCCTGCATCGCATTATTTGGGGCGGCGACGCGCAAAAGCAGCGCACCTTCGAAGAACGCAACGGCTTTCGCACCATTCTCAACACTGGCGCCGTCACCAATACGATTTTCCCCGATCCGCAGTTCCCGGTGCATGACTTTCCCGAGAGCAACACCACGCTGCGCGGGCTGTTTTTGCAGGATGAAATTGCGCTGGCCGGCGGCAAGCTGCAAGTCATCCCTGGCCTGCGCTGGGACTCATATCGCCTAAAGCCCACCGACGACCAGCGTTTCGCCATCAACAACGCGGCGCAGCCAGCGGTGATCGCCGCAGCGAAACAGGAAACCAATGCCAGCGCCCTGTCGCCCAAGATCGGCGCGGTCTACAAACTCGACAGTGTGTGGACGCTGGCCGGCAACTACGCGCACGGCTTTCGTGCGCCATCGGCACTCGAAGCGCTCGGCGCATTCTCCAACCCCGGATCAGGCTACATCCTGATCCCGAACACGAGTCTGAAACCGGAAACCAGCCGCGGCGTCGAAGGCAGCGTGCGCGCCGCCTTCGCACAAGGCAATGCCAACGTCACTGCGTTTTTCAACAAATACCGTGACTTCATCGACAACCGCGACATTTGTCCAAATGATGCGCGCTGCCCGGCCAACACTGCGGGGGTGTTGCAAAACATCAATGTCAGCGAAGTCACGATCTGGGGTATCGAGTTCAAGGGTGACTGGCGGCTCAGCCGCGAATGGACCGCACTCGGTGCATTCGGCTACACGCGCGGTGACGACAAGCAACGCGGTGCGCCGCTCAACTCGGTAGACCCGGCCAAATTGGTGCTGGGCGCCAAATGGCAACCCGCAGCGCATTGGGGCGGCCAGATCAACGGCACGTTTGTAGCGAGCAAAGACCGCATCTACGACGTGAGCAATCAGGGCTACCGCTCGCGTGCCTACGAAATGTTCGACGCCACCGGCTTTTACAACTTCAGCAAGCAGGTTGCGCTGACGTTTGGTGTGTTCAACATCTTCAACAAAAAGTACACCAACTGGTCAGACGTGCGCCTGCTTGCGTCGAGCACCACTGCAACAGCGCCAACACTCTCGACCGCGCCCAATTCGCCGGTGGACCGCTATACCCAGCCCGGTATCAACGCCAGCGTGAATCTGCGCGTCAACTTCTAGGAGACCAGCAATGAGCCAAGACACGCTGGTCTACGCCACCCCGCACAGCGCCGAACCGGTGCTGGCCGGCACGCTGGTGCTGATGAGCGTCTTTCGCCACACCGCCTGTCCGCATGCGGCCGGGAAGATCGTCCACAACCTGGACTTGTTGTCGAAGCGGACTGAATTGTCGGAAGAATTCCGCGATCTGTGCACCCGCTTATGCGAGGACTGGCGTTGCATTCCCTTCAGCGCTGTTTCGACCGGCCCCCAACCTGTTTCCGTCAAGCAATCTGAAACGGTTCATTGATTTCATCAAGGAAGATTCCATGCCGCCCTTCGCTGTCACCGCAGATATTGACGCATCCAAACCCGAAGTGATCGTCAGCGCCGCACTGTATTTGATGTCGTCCTACGGCTGCTCCGGCGGCTGCCCCAGGCTCGCGCATGTGATCGTCAAGCATTTGCGCATTCTGTCCGAGCGTCCTGACCTGGCGCCGGTGCTGCGCACTACCTGCACCAGCCTGGCCGAACAATGGGAAATCAAGCTGCACGCGATGCTGCCGGCCGTTGCACCCAACCCGGCTTCCAATGTTTTCAGCATCAAACGCAACCTCCATTAGCCGCGCCAAGACGGCATTTTCAAACCCCACGAAAGGCTCCTCATCATGAACGCACCCACTGATTTCACGCAGTCCCCGCAAATGCTGCGTGAGGCATTTCAATCAATCAAAATTGAAAAAAATCTGCGCAACCGCGAAGCGGCAGCGGCACTCGGTGTCTCCGAAGGCGAAGCCGTCGCCGCGCACGTTGGCGCGCGGGATGGTGCCGGTGCAATCCGCCTCAAAGGCGCGTTCCCTGATCTCATCAAGGCGATGAAGCCGGTGGGTGAAGTCATGGCACTGACCCGCAATGAATCAGTGGTGCACGAGCGCACCGGCACCTATCTCGACGCCAGCAATCAGGGCCATATGGGTTTGGTGCTGGGCGAAGACATTGACTTGCGGATTTTTTTCAGCCAATGGAAGCACGGCTTCGCGCTGACCGAAGAGACTGCGCGCGGCCCGCAGCGCAGTTTGCAATTTTTCGGTCAGGACGGCGCGGCGTTGCACAAAATCTACTTGAAGCCACAGTCGAATCTCGATGAATACATGAATCTGGTCGAGACCTGGAGCGCACCGGAGCAGACCCCCGGCATGCAAGTCACGCCGCGCCCGGCCCAGGATGCGCCGCGCCCCGACAGCGAGATCGACGTGGACGAGTTCCAGCTCGCGTGGGCCAGCATGAAGGACACGCACGACTTTTTTGGCGTACTCAAAAATTTCGGCCTTGCACGCACCCAGGCGCTGCGTTTGATCGGGGTGGAGTACGCGCATCCCACTGCCACCAGCGCAGCGCGCAGCATGCTTGAGACCGTTGCCGCCCAGAAACTGCCCATTATGTGTTTTGTCGGCAACCCCGGCATCATCCAGATCCACACCGGCGCGGTGACCAACATCAAGGTGATGGGGACGTGGCTCAATGTGCTCGACGAGCGCTTCAATCTGCACCTGCGCGAAGACCAAATCGCCGAATCCTGGGTGGTGATGAAGCCCACCACCGACGGCATCGTCACCTCGCTCGAACTGTTCGACGCCCAGGGCGAAACGATTTGCATGTTCTTCGGCAAACGCAAGCCCGGCGTGCCCGAGCTTGCAAGCTGGCGCACGCTGGCTGACCAACTGCCGCGCGCGTAACCGATTCGCTGGAACGGAGCCTCCGGCGGGGTACCCCCGTGATGTTTTTGCATGCATCACGGGTTGCAGTACGGCGGCGGTGCGGTCGCTCCGCTCCGCCGTCTTTTTTAGGGGAGTCAATATGAAAAAAATATTTTTGCTGCGCGCCGCAGTGCTGTCTCCAGTGCTGCCCTCAGTGCTGTCCTCAGTGCTGACTATGATGCTGCCGCTTCTGCCATCTGCCGCATCGGCGCAGGAACAACGCGTGGTCGCCGTCGGCGGCTCGATTACCGAAATCGTCTACGCCCTCGGCGCGCAGCAGCGCCTGGTGGCGGTGGACACCACCAGCCTGTATCCGCTTGAGGCGCAGAAACTGCCCAAGGTCGGTTACATGCGCCAGCTCTCCGGCGAGGGCCTGCTGGCGATGAAACCGTCGGTGGTGCTCGTCACCAATGAAGCCGGCCCGCCGGCGGTGATCAACCAGCTCAAGGGCGCGGGCGTGAAGTTCGAGACCATGAACGCCGACCACACCTTCGAGGAAGTGCGCCACAAGGTGCGCGTGGTGTCCGGTGCGCTCGGCATGGCGGCACAGGGCGAGAAACTGGATCAGTCGATCACCCAGGAATGGAAATCGACACAGGATTTCGTCGCCGCGTTCGAGAAAAAATCGGGCAAGAAACCGCGCGTGCTGTTCCTGCTGCTGCACTCCGCTTCCGGCGGCCTGATGGCCTCGGGCGACGGCACGGCGGCGGACGCGATGATCCGGTACGCCGGCGGCGTCAACGCGGTGTCGGGCTACAAGGGTTACAAGATCCTGGCCGACGAATCCCTGATCGCCGCGGCGCCCGACTTTGTGTTGCTGACCCAGCAGGGCCTGGACGCGATCGGCGGCATCGACAAACTGTGGCAGCGCCCCGGTCTGGCGCTCTCGCCAGCGGCCAAGAACAAACGCTACGCCGCGCCCGATGCGCTCTATCTGCTCGGCTTCGGCCCGCGTCTGCCCAAGGCGGTGCGCGAGGTTGCCGAGAAGTTGCAGGCGGGAGCGTGAAGAACGTCAACACGGTCATCACGGACTGACGCGATCCATGAGCGCTGTGCTGCCGCAACGCAGGCCGCTCGCCGCACCCGGCCTGCGCCGCCCCGGCGGCGCCACCGTGCTGGGCGCGCTGGCGCTGCTGCTGGTGTGCACCGTGATCATTGCGTCAGGCACCGGCGCGTTCGCCATCGCCCCGCGCGAGGTCACCGCCATTCTGCTGCACGCCATCGGCATCGACATCGACATCGGCATCGCCTTCACGCCGCAGCAGGAGAGCGTGTTGTTCGCGATCCGCCTGCCGCGCGTGCTGATGGGCGTGCTGACCGGCGCCGGTCTCGCAGCGGCCGGCGCGGCGATGCAGGGCCTGTTTCGCAATCCACTGGCCGACCCCGGCCTGATCGGCGTCTCTTCGGGCGCGGCGCTGGCGGCCGCGTTTGTCATCGTGCTTGGCGCCACGCTGATGCCGGGCTTGTCGCGGGCACTCGGTATTTTCACCTTGCCGCTGGCGGCATTTCTCGGCGGTCTGGCGGTCACCATGCTGATTTACGCCTTGTCCTCGCGCGACGGCCGCCTGTCGCTGCCGGTGATGCTGCTGGCCGGCATCGCCGTCAATGCGCTGGCCGGCGCCGGCATCGGCACCTTCACCTACATCGCCACCGACGAACAGCTGCGCAACCTCACGTTCTGGAGCCTGGGCTCGCTCGCCGGCATCGGCTGGAATGCCCTGGCGATTTGCGCGCCCTGCGTTGCACTCGCGGTGTTGTTGGCCTGCAGCTTTGCCAGGCCGCTCAATGCCATTCTGCTGGGTGAAGCCGAAGCCGGACATCTGGGCGTCGATGTCAGGCGCCTCAAGGCCGGCGTGATCGTGCTCACGGCGCTGGCGGTCGGTGTGCTGGTGGCGTTCACCGGCATCATCGGCTTCATCAGCCTGGTGGCGCCGCACATGTTGCGCCTCGCCGCCGGGCCCGACCATCGCATCGTGATTCCCGGCGCGGCCCTGTTGGGCGCGGCCTTGACGGTGTTCGCCGATATGGTGGCGCGCACCGTCGCCGCGCCGGCCGAGATGCCGATCGGGATTTTGACCGCGCTGATCGGCGCGCCATTTTTCCTCGCACTGCTGATGAAACAGCGGCGCGCCTGGGGGGCATGATGCGCCGCACCGGAGCCACCTCATGCTGACGGCCCGCGACCTGTCGTTTTACGCCGGCAGCCGTGCGCTGGTGGACAAGGTGTCGCTCACCGCCGCACCTGGCGAGTTCGTCGCCATCGCCGGCCCCAATGGTGCGGGCAAGAGCACCCTGATCAAGCTGCTTGCGCAGGAGCTCATGCCGGCAAGCGGCATCATCGAGTTGAACCGCCTCCCGTTGAACGACTGGCGCGCCCTCGAGCGCGCGCGCATGCTCGCAGTGCTGCCGCAGGAATCGAAGCTCGCGTTCGCCTTCACCGGCCTCGAAGTGGCCTTGTTCGGCCGCTATCCGCACTGTACAACCCGCGCCGGCATGCTGGCGCGCGACGACCGCCGGATCGCGATGGAAGCGCTGGCCATGGCCGACGCGACGCACCTGGCGGAACGCGACTTCACCACCCTCTCCGGCGGCGAGAAGGCGCGTGTGCAACTGGCGCGCGTGCTGGCACAACTGTGGACGCCCTGCACGGTGGATGGCAAACGGCAGCCGCGCTATCTGTTGCTCGACGAGCCGACCGCCGCACTTGATTTGAAGCATCAACACGCGACGCTGGCGGCGGCGCGCGACTTCGCGCGCCGCGAGGGCGATGTCGGCATCATCGCTGTGCTGCACGACCTCAACCTCGCCGCGCAATACGCTGACCGCCTGCTGTTGATGCAGCATGGCCACATCGCCGTCCAGGGGCGCCCCGCCGAGGTGCTCACCGCCGAGTGCATTGAGGCGGTGTTCGAGATCAAGGTCAATGTGATGCGCCATCCGGACAGCGGCGCACCGCTGATCGCGGCGACCCATGTCAATGCCGCTGCGGCCGGTACCACGCCGGGTATTGTCCGTTGCGCCGGGATGCAGCCGGATGGCGAAAAATTTGCCAACGCGCGCCCCGTATCAGGGTGTACATGACGCGCCGCGAAAGCCTTTGCCTGGGCGCAGCTGTCGCGTTGCATGCTGCGGCACTTGCGTGGCAGCCATGGCTGCCACCGACAGTTGCAATCCAACGCGATGCCGGGCGGCAGGCACCCACCATCACGGTGACACTGCCGCAATCAGTATTGAGCGTGGCGGGTGCGGTGCCGGCACTACAAAATAGCTCTCTCACTCCGCCGAAACCTTTGGTAGACAAGCCTCTCAAGCCAGCGCCTCACAAAGAACCGCCTGCACCAACGGTTTCTGTCCAATCCTCCAATGAGGTTTCCGGCCCACCCGCTGATGTCAGCACGCCGGCCACGCCGGCTGCGCACGTCCGTACCGCCGCTGAAATGCTGGCGGCAACCCCGGTCAAGGTGTCCACTGCCGCCACAGCGTCTGCTGCGCTGGATACAGCACGCCCTGACCATGCGCACAATCCGCCGCTTGACTACCCGGCATTGGCGCGCCGTTTTGGCGTCAGCGGTCGCGTCCTGGTGCGCGTGCTGGTTGAAGCCAGCGGCGAAGCAAGAGAAGTATTGATTGCCGGATCCAGCGGCCACGAGGTGCTCGATCAGGCTGCGCTAAAGTCTGTGCGGAGCTGGCGTTTTTTGCCGGCGCGGCGCGGAACTGATACTTTCGCCGCTTGGGTCGAGTTTCCGGTGAAGTTTGAACTGACCAATTAAGATGAAAGTAACGACACGCCCTCGCGTCCTTACCCGCAACATATCCACGCCATTTCACTCGCACGCCACGCATGACACCCCTTAAAGCAGTTTCGCCACGCGCACGCGTGTTGCTCGGCATCAGCTTTTTCGTCTTGTTTGTCGCGGTGTGGGCCGCCGTCACCTTCAGCGGTTTCGTTTCCACAATTTTTCTCGCTGACACCATCATGATTGTGCAGTCGGGCTGGAAGCTGCTCGCCCAAATGGGCTTTGCCAAAGATATCGGCATCACCATGTGGCGGGTGTTTGGCGGCTTTGCCATTGCGGCGGTGCTGGCGGTGCCGCTCGGTGTGGCGATGGGCGCCTACAAACCCATCGAAGCATTTTTCGAACCCTTCGTCTCGTTCGCGCGCTACCTGCCGGCCTCAGCTTTCATTCCACTGTTGATCTTGTGGGCGGGAATTGGTGAGGCGCAAAAACTCTCGTTGATTTTCATCGGCTCGTTTTTTCAATTGGTGCTGATGATCGCGGTCGTAGTGGGCAACACAAGGCGCGATTTGGTTGAAGCCGCCTATACGCTGGGCTGCGGCGACACCGGCATCGTGCGCCGCGTGTTGATTCCCAATGCCGCACCGGAGATCGCCGAAATTTTGCGCATGGTGCTCGGCTGGGCCTGGACTTACGTCATCGTCGCGGAGTTGATCGGCGCATCCTCCGGCATCGGCCACATGATTACCGACAGCCAGGCGTTGCTGGCGACGGACCAGATTATTTTCGGCATCATCGTGATTGGCTTGATTGGTCTCGTCTCCGACCTTGCGTTCAAGCGCGTCAACCAGCGGCTGTATCCGTGGGCGCGCCTGTGAGCAACGCCGTCCTCTCGATTCGCGGGGTGTCGCGCACTTTTCCTGCAGCCCATGACGGCGGCGCGCCAACCATCGCCCTCGAATCCACTACTCTTGACGCCGCCGAAAACGACTTCGTCACCATCCTCGGCCCGTCAGGTTGCGGAAAATCCACCCTGCTGCGCATCGTCGCGGGGCTTGATGAGCCCAGCTCCGGTGCAGTGCTGCTCGACGGCAAGCGCGTCGTGGGGCCAGGCGCAGATCGCGGCATGGTGTTCCAGAGCTATACCCTATTTCCCTGGCTCACGGTGCGCGACAACATCTGCTTTGGGCTGCGCGAGCGCGGCGTGCCGGTGCGCGAACAACTCGACATCGCGCAATCCTTTATTACGCGCGTCGGGCTCAAGGGCTTCGAGAACCACTTTCCGAAGCAGCTCTCCGGCGGCATGCAGCAGCGCACGGCTCTCGCGCGCGCCCTCGCCAACAGCCCACGCATGCTGCTGATGGACGAGCCGTTCGGCGCGCTCGATCACCAGACCCGCGAGCAGATGCAGGAGCTGTTGCTCGGCATTTGGGAAAGCGAGCAAAAGACCGTGCTGTTCGTTACGCACGACATCGATGAAGCCATCTTCATGGGCAGCCGCGCGATGGTGATGAGTGCGCGGCCCGGGCGTATCAAGTTCGAACGTGAAGTACCGTTCGCGCATCCACGCCACTACTCGATCAAGACATCATCCGAATTTGTGGCACTCAAGGCCGAGTTGACGGAGCAGGTGCGGGCGGAAGTGTTGGCGAGTGTGTTGGCGAGTGTTTCGGCAACCGTCTAGCTTCGTTCAGCGAATTGGCGGGCGGTCATGCCGGCGTAAGCACCGCGCTGACGCGCAAGCTGGTTGAGGTAGGACAGAATACCCGTCTCCCACATCGATCTGCCGTCGCCAATCCGCGCGCTGGCATGACTGACGGTGGCTGCGGGAACACCACGCGCATCGAGCTCGGCAAGCCGGGTGATGCCCGCGCCGTCCGCACCCACGCCAGCGTCGTTGAAGAGGGCCGCGCGCGCCGCCACTGGGGCGCCATGCAGATTGAGCGCGGAGCCGGGCCGGCCGCCATGCAATGCGCCGTGCGAACCAATCAGCAAAATGCGGCCCGCATCTTCGGACACCAGTTTGCCGACCGAGTCTAGCGCCCACACCTCGACGCCGCCCGTCGCGGCGAGCAGCCAGCGACCTTCTGCATAGGGTGGTGGTGCAGCGCGGGGTGCCGCAGCCCGCGCCAGAATGGCCGCGGCCTCCGAAGCACGCATGCCAATCGCGACCCCTGCCACACAGGCATGCGCATTTGCATGCGAGATCACGCCACGCTCGAGGCTATCGGCCCCGTCACCGATACGTGCACTGGTGTGGGCCACCGTCGCAGCGGCCATGCCGATGCCGTCGAGATAGCGCATGCCGGCAATGCCGGCCTGGTCGAGGCCGATGCCGGCGTCGTTGAGAATCAGGGCATGCGCACCAGCCTTCGCGCCCAGATACGACGCAATCAGGCCACCGTGCGAGCCAGCCACCAGCACGGCACCGTGGACCTCGTCGCCCAATTCTGTGACGGACTCCGCCGTGAGAATCGGCGCCGGGAACCTCTGCGAAGAGCCTTGGTGGGAGCGGTTCTTAGGCATGATGGTGGTAGCGGTCCAGTGCGGTCAGCGCGAAGCCGGTGGGCACCAAACGAAGGGCACCGGACAAATTGAAAGCAACATAACAGCAGGCGCCAGACAACAAAAAGCCCGCGTCAACCTGCATCGAACCATGCAAGCGGCGCGGGCCTTGCGCGGCAAAAATAATCAGGCAAGCTTGCCCGAATACTTCTCCAGTTTGGCCATCGCCTCGTTGCCGAACTTCTCACGCCATTCCTTGTAGAAGCCGGCCTTCGACAGCGCGTCGCGGAACGATTTGACCTCGGGGTAGTTGAACACCATGCCCTTGCCCTTGAGTTGCGCCTCCAGCCCGTTGTTAAGACGGCGGATATCGTCGCGCTGCGCCATCACTGCCGCCGTGACATGCTTGGTGATCACCGCCTGAATCTCTTTGGGCAAGCCATTCCAGCGGCGGCCATTGGCCAGAACCCACTGGCCGTCCCACATGTGGCCGGTCATGGAGCAATACTTCTGCACTTCATACAGCTTGGCGATGTCGATGATCGCGAGCGGATTTTCCTGGCCTTCAACCACCTTGGTTTGCAGCGCCGAATAGACTTCACTGAAATTGATGCCGGTCGGCGCCGAGCCAAAAGCCTTGAACATCGACGTCCAAAGCGGGCTCACCGGTACGCGAATCTTGAAGCCCTTGAGATCATCGGCCGTGTTGATCGGCTTGCTCGACGAAGTGATGTTGCGGTAGCCGTTGTCGAGAATCTTGTCGAAGGTATGCAGGTTGACCTTCGCCACCGCCGCGCGAATGTAGGCACCCAACTCGCCATCCATCGCCGACCACACCGTTTGATAGTCCTTGAACGCAAACGCCAAGCCGTTGATGCCGGCGAGTGGCACCAGCGTCTGCAGGATCAGACCCGACAGAGGAAAAATGTCGATCGCACCCGAGCGCACCTGCGACAGCATGTCGGTATCGCCACCCAACTGGTTGTTTGGGAAAATCTGGATATCAACCT
>JANLTL010000267.1:0-12888 GCA_031362905.1 Burkholderiales bacterium
GTCGTACGGCACGCTGATCTTGCGCACCTTGCCGCCGGCGGTGCTGGCGGTGCCGGTGTTTGTAGTGTGGGCGGCGTGGGGCATCAACGACACCCTGGCGGGGGTGATCCTGATTTACGTGGCGCTCAACCTGCCGTTCACCATCTGGCTGCTTTACGGTTTCATCGAGCAGGTACCTGAAGAGCTTGAGGAGGCGGCGGCGATTGACGGCTGCGGGCCGTTCCGGGTGTTCTGGCTCGTGATCCTGCCCTTGCTCAAGCCGGGCATGGCGGCGGCAGCCATCTTCACGTTTCGGCTGGCGTGGAACGAGTTCATTCTCTCGTTCATCCTTACCAACCGCTACACGCGCACCTTGCCAGCGTCGATCTCCAACTACATCACCGACACCGGGGTGGAGTGGGGCAAGATCATGGCAGCGGGCGTACTCATCGCCCTGCCACCGCTGATCTTCACGTTTGTGGCGGCCAAGCAGATCATTACCGGTCTGACTGCAGGCGCTGTTAAGGGATGAATGGATGAATGCCCCAGACGGCGGTTTTGATGGACGCGCCGCAGCGATGAGACCACGCCTGCCCCCCGCGACTACCGCATCCCTCCCGACTCGATAATCGTGGAAGCGCTCCTCCAGTACCTGCTCGAACCTGCCAGCGGCGCGGCCAGCCACACGCTCGATGCGAGACTCGCATGGCACGGCAGGATCATGGTCCTGGCCTGGGGGGTGTTGATCCCGCTGGGGATCCTCGTCGCGCGCTTCCTCAAAGTGGTGCCGGGGCAAGCCTGGCCGCAACGACTGGACAATCCTTCCTGGTGGCACGGCCATCGCGCGACGCAATATTGCGGTGTTGCGCTGAGCCTGATCGGTGCCGCGTTGGCGTGGAGCGCAGCCAGCCATCCAGATCCGCTGCGCTCGCCGCACTCCACTCTGGGCTGGTTGGTTGTCTTCCTGGGGCTGTCCCAAGTGGTGGCAGGGGTCCTGCGCGGCAGCAAGGGAGGGCCGACTGGCCAGACCATGCGCGGCGACCACTACGACATGACGCCCAGACGCATCCGGTTTGAACGTCTGCACAAGGCCGCGGGCTACGGTGCGTTGCTGTTGGCCTGCGCCACCTTGTTGCTGGGTCTGGCCGCAGCGGATGCGCCGCGCTGGATGTGGATTGCGCTGACATTGTGGTGGCTGCTCATCGGGACCATCGCATGCCGTTGGCAAGCGCAGGGACGTGCCCTCGACACCTACCAGGCCATCTGGGGGCCGGGTGAAGAGCATCCGGGCAATCGGCAGCAGCCGGTCGGGCTCGGCATTCGCCGCTACTCGGCCCAGAGCTATCAACAGAGGTTCCCGAAGTCCCTATGGTGAAAAGCACCGGAGGTTGCAGACCATGACCAGCAAAGACGCGGCGCTCGCCAACTGGAGAGATCATGTGGCTGCCTCGGCAGCCTGCAACCCGGCCGCCATGAACCAGCGGATCGCACGTTTCGGCGAGATTCCCGCGAGCCCGCGCGCCTTTGTCGACACCTGGGTCGATGGACATCAGCGCACGCTCATGTCCGTCATCGGTTCCGGCGTCACCGACAACCCCGACTTCAAACCCAAGATCGGTGCAGCAGAAAATTTTCACGTCGATTTCATCGTGGCGCCCAAGGGCTGCGGTGCCGCCATGCACTGGCATACGACTGAAGAAGTGTTCATCATTCAGGCCGGCCGCTGGGAGGTGGACTGGATTGACGGCGCCACGGGTACGACCCACACCGTGACGCTCGGCCCGCGCGACACCATCAGCGTGCCGCCCTTGGTACACCGCTCGTTTCGCAGCTTGGACGGCGACGACCTCGCCAACGGCGGCGGCTTGATGATCTCGGTGCTGGGCGGCAAGGTACCCGACCGCGTCAAATGGGACGTGAGTCTGGAGCAAAAGGCACGGGCGGTGGGGGCAGGATTCGATGCAGACGGCAACGCTGTCAAGTTCGACTGATGCAGGGCAGCCCCGACCGAATTCTCACCACCCACGTCGGCTCGCTGCCGCGCGGGCAGGCAGTGGTTGACCTGCTGGCCAAGAAAGAAGGTGGCGAGTCCTATGATGCTGCCGAGTTCGATCAGGTCATGAGCGAGGCGGTGCGTGACGTCGTTGCCAGGCAGCGCGCCTGCGGTGTCGACATCGTCAGTGACGGTGAGCAAAGCAAACCCAGTTATGCCACCTACATCAAGGACCGCCTGACCGGCTTTTCCGGCAACAGCAAGCCGGTGCGTGGCGCCGACCTGGATGAATTCCCTCACTACCTTGCCCGGCTGATGTCGCGCCGCGCCGGCGCGGTGAAGCTGGCACGCCCCTGTTGCACCGGCCCGATCGCCGTGAAAGACCGCGCCCCGCTCGAAGCCGACCTCGCGCGCTTTGGCGCGGCCCTCGCCCAGGCGGGGGCGCGGGGCACGATGCCTGCCGGATTCATGAATGCGGCTTCCCCGGGCGTGATCGCGGTATTTCAGCCTGACGAGCACTACCACTCGCACGAACGCTATCTCGAAGCCCTCGCCAACGCCATGCGCGATGAATACCGGGCGATTGTGGATGCCGGTTTCCTGCTGCAGATCGATTGCCCGGATCTGGCAATGGGCCGGCATATCACGTTCAAACATGAGACCGACGAAACGTTCCTGCGCCATGCCGCAGCCCAGGTCGATGCCCTCAACGCCGCGCTCGAAGACCTGCCGCCCGAGCGCCTGCGCCTGCACCTGTGCTGGGGCAATTACGAAGGGCCGCACCATCGCGACATGCCATTCGAGAAACTGTTCGATGTGGTGATGCGCGCCAAGCCGCAAGCCCTGCTGTTCGAAGCCGCCAATCCGCGCCATGCGCATGAATGGAAGGTATTCGAAGCGCGCAAGTGTGACATCCCGCAAGACAAGATCCTGATCCCGGGCGTCATCAGCTCTACCTCGAACTACATCGAGCATCCGGAGCTGATTGCGCAACGCCTGGAAACCTTTGCCCATATCGTCGGGCGCGAGCGCGTGATGGCCGGCTCCGATTGCGGCTTCTCCACCTTCGCCGGCGACGGCCTGGTCGATCCGGACATCTGCTTTGCCAAGTTAAAGTCGATGGTGGAGGGCGCAGACATCGCGTCGCAACGCCTCTGGGCCCGCCGGTAGCGGTTCGCCACCACGCCATCTTCGTCCGTTTTTTGCCCACCACTGACATCATGCCCACCGTCCAACTTGCCGGCAAACGCATCCTGGTTACCCACGCCAACGAGTTCATGGGGCCGGCGCTATGCGACACCCTGCGCGCCTGCGGCGCCGAGGTGATCGCCGACAACGACCCGCTCCTCGAACCCGACGCCCCGGCGCGCGTGGTAGCACAAGCCCTCGCCCAGGCCGGCCAGATCGATGCCCTGGTCGCCAACCTGGCCTTCCCCGCGCCGACTACCCTGGTGACCGAATCAACTGACGAAGAATGGCGCGCTACCTTCGCCGCCCTGGTCGATCCGCTGCCGCGCCTGGCGCGCGCGATGCTGCCGTCGATGATGCAGCGGCGCGCCGGCAAGATCGTGGTGATGGGCAGTACCTCGGCGCTGCGCGGCATGCCACGCACCTCGACCTACAGCGCTGCGCGCGGCGCGCAGATTGCGTGGGTGCAGGCCGCCGGCATCGAGGCGGCGCGGCACAACGTGCAAATCAATGCGGTCGCGCAAATTTTTGTGGAGAACCCGACCTACTTTCCGCCTGAAGTGGTGGCTACACCCAAGTTTCAGGAGCGCCTGCGCCGCGAGGTGCCGCTTGGCCGGCTGGTGACGGCCGAAGAAGATGCGCAGTTTGTCGCTTATCTGTGCAGCGACGCCGCCAACTGCTTTGTTGCTCAAATCTTCCCGGTCTGCGGCGGCTGGGTACATCACTGAGGAAAGACTCCATGAATACTGTCAAGACTTCCCTGCTCGAGGTGGCCTACCTCGACACGGGCCCACTGACAGGAAGCAAGAGCGGCGGCTTTCCCCTGATCCTGATCCACGGCTGGCCGGACGACGCGCTGACCTGGAACCGCGTCACACCCGCTTTGGCCGAAGCCGGCTACCGCGTCATCGCACCCTATCTGCGCGGCTGCGGTGCAACGCGCTTTCTCGACGCTGCCACGCCGCGCTCGGGACAACTGGTGGCGCTCGGGCAAGACCTGGTCGAGTTCGCCGCAGCCCTCAAGCTCGATCGCTATGCCGTGATCGGCCACGACTGGGGCGCACGCGCGGCTTACATCGCATCCGCACTCGATGCAGAACGCATCACACACTGCGTCGCGCTCTCGGTCGGCTACGGCACCAACAGCCCGTCGCAAAAGCTGTCGACGCAGCAGTTGCAGAACTACTGGTATCACTGGCTGATGGCCACGCCGCGCGGCGAGACCGTCGTGCGCGAAGACCGGCGCAATTTCACCCGCCACGTGTGGGACATCTGGCTGCCATTCTGGAAACCGGCGGACGAAGAATTCGCCGCCACAGCGCAATCGTTCGACAACCCGGATTGGGCCGAGATCGTGCTGCACTCCTATACAGTGCGCTGGGCGCACGCGCCGCAACACGCGATGTATGCCGCGCTCGAGGCGCGCTTCGATCCCGCACCCAAACTGAGCGTGCCGACTCTCGCCATGCATGGCGCCGAGGACCCGGTCAACTCTCCCGCGTCTTCCGCCGGCAAGGAAGGCTTTTTCACCGCACGCTACGAGCGCAAACTTGTTGACCAGTGCGGCCATTTCCCGCAGCGTGAGCACCCCGAGCGCATCGCCAGCGAAATCATCGCCTGGGTGCGCTCGTAATTTTCCACGTTCAAAGAGAGAGCTTCAGATGAGCAGCAAAGTTGGATTGATCGGCCTCGGCGCCATGGGCTCCGGCATGGGCAAGTCCTTACGCCGGGCAGGCTACAACGTGCACGTGTGCGATGTGCGACGTGAAGCGGCCGATGCGTTTGCGAAGGACGGCGGCGTAACTTGCGCTTCGCCCGCCGAAGTCGCCGCCGCCTGCGAGGTGGTGTTCTCGGTGGTAGTCAATGCCGAGCAGACCGAAGGGGTGCTGTTCGGCCAGCGCGGCGCAGCAGCAGCGTTGAAGCCGGGCAGTGTCTTCATCATGTGCAGTACGGTGCCGCCGGCCTTTGCGGTGGGCCTCGAAGCGCGCCTGGAAAAAATGGGCCTGCTGTTCCTCGATGCACCCATCTCCGGCGGCGCCGCGCGCGCAGCCAGCGCCGAGATGACCATGATGTCGGCGGGCAAGCCGGCGGTCTACGCCAAATGCGAAGCGATGCTGAACGCCGTCGCCGCCAAGGTCTACAAGCTCGGCGAAAAAGCCGGCAATGGCTCGAAAGTCAAAATCATCAATCAGCTGCTGGCGGGAGTGCACATCGCTGCCGCGGCAGAAGCCATGGCGCTCGGCATTCGCGAAGGCGTGGCGCCGGCAGATCTCTACGAAGTCATCACGCACAGCGCTGGCAATTCGTGGATGTTCGAGAACCGCATGGCGCATGTGCTCTCGGGCGACTACACCCCGCTCTCGGCGGTCGACATCTTCGTCAAGGACCTCGGCCTCGTACTCGACACCGCGCGCGCCACCAAGTTTCCCCTGCCGCTCTCGGCGACTGCGCATCAGATGTTCATGCAAGCCTCGACAGCAGGCTACGCGAAGGAAGACGATTCGGCGGTGATCAAGATTTTCCCAGGCATCAAGTTGCCGGAGGGGGGAAAGTGACAACCGTCATGCAACGGAAACCCTTGGTGGAAGCGGATATCAGGCCAATTCCAGGCTGTTGACCGCATGCACCAACGGTCTTGGCGGCATGCGATAGGCCAAAACAGACTCCTCGACGCGGCGCGCAATGAGCGGCGTGGCCCGGTGGTTGTAAAAGGAGGGATGCGCTTCGTTTTTCACCCCGACATATAGGTCGGGCACTTCACCTTAGGCCGCTCAGGAGAGCGTGACCGTTGCAGTCATCACAATTGATGCCTAAACGCTGGCAGACGAAAAGGAAAAGCCAAGAATGAAACGACGCTCATTCCTGCTCGGGTCGGCCGTGGTGGCCGGCGTCGCGGGCGTGCTGGCCATCGGCCGATCGGCACTGCCGAAGCGAAGAGCCCCTGATCCGCTGGACATCCGGTGCGTGTGCAAACCGGTCCAGAGCGCTCGCTCCGGTTTCGAGGTTCTTGCCGATGGGCGCATCAAATGCTGGATCGAGCATCAGGTCGTTCGCGGCGTCACGCCGAAAATGCTGGTCTGGTGGTTCAAGCACCTGGAGGGCGACATGCTATACGACGGTCAGCGCTTGAATCGCTACCGTGTGTGGCATCCGCGAGACCACATATCCATCGAGTACTCGAGGCGCAACCCCGACGGGACGATCGGTGTTGGGAGCGTGATCCATCTGACCGAGATGTTTGGTGCCAACCCTGATTACCTGATGGACGTACACACCGAGATTACGAAGCTCGATGAGCAGGGCTTCGCCCACCGGCCACGGCTTCACGGGCTCCGGCTTGTTCGAATGGACTACGAGTTCAATGCAGTTGAGTCGGGTACTCGCTATAGCAACAGCCTGACGGTGGGCGCGGAGGGGTTCGCCGGATGGATTGTCAACCCGCTGATTCGAATGTTTGTCTTCGATGAGGCACGGGGCCGCGCCTGGATAAAACACAACATCGAAGAGGTGGGCAACTTTGAATCGTTTCTGCCGCAGCTCTATGCCGCGGAGGTTGGCATTGAATCCAGAGGCGAGACGCTGCCCAACCCAGCGCCGCTGCGGACGCGCGATGTAGCCGCGCGACCCTGAGCTTGTACGTCGGTGGCAAGTTGTATCCTGCATCCCTGATGCTGCCAATTGCAGTTCACCACTTGACGAGGGAACACTTCCATGATCATCGCCGTAGTGCAGATACCGATGCCTTCCCGACCGCGCGAAGCGGCCATTGCGGCGCAGACTAAATCCGCGCCGACGTATCGGGCGCTCGCTGACAAGGGGTTACTGCGAAAGGACTACCTCAATGGCGATACCGGTGGCGGGGGGGTCTACTATTGGACCTCGCGTGAAGCAGCGGAAGCTTGGTATACGCCTGACTGGCGCAACAAGGCAAAAGCGACATTCGGAGCAGAACCGATCGTCACGTATTACGACACCTATGTAACGGTAGACAATGTGAGCGGCGAAACGATTGTGCGAGAGTAGAAGCACGTAACGCCGTCAAATGCCTGACGATTTCTCCTGCTACGCGTCATGCGGGGTTTGGTCGAGACATCTTCTGGGCAGTCAACGCAACATGCAAATGCCACCGAACAACGGCTTTCAGATCGGCGCACCGCCAGCGGCGCGCGCCTGAAGCCGGACTCGTTGAGGCTTCACACAGATCATGTCAGTGGTCCTGCCTTGCGAAGTGCCCTTGGGGACTCTGCTCCGCCGCTACAAAGACGGAAGTGGCTTCGCGGACTGCTTTATGGTGGAAGTGCCGGGGACCGTCACGCAGGAAGCATTCATTGAGGCTTTCTACGCCTCGCCTCTCTTCAAAATCGAGAGAACATTCCTCAAATACTTCGCCTCAAGGCCAGCAACCGATTCCGACGCACAGGATCTTGCAGCGGGCAAAGTGTCCAAGTTCTCAGCTTGGAGTGTCGAACGACAGTCACCTTCCGAGCTACTGCTCACGGACTTCACCGGTCGCACCAGGTCTTGGCTGAGTGCCGCAACCGCAGGGGACCCAAGCCGACCGCCTCACACGACGCTGTACTTTGGCTCCGCTGTTGTCCCTCGAGCGAAGCAAGGAACACAAGATCTCGGCATGGGTTGGCTTTTCCACGCACTCTTGGGGTTCCACAAGCTGTATTCCCGCATGCTTCTATCTGCAGCGAGCAAGCGCGTACCCAAGGATTAGGAATGCGGTGCATCATGCTGTTCCAAGTGTCGCCCAACAACGCGCTGCAATCGGACGGGCCTCGCGATGCTCGACCTGCCGGTGAGCGTGGGCCCTGGGCGACCAAACACCTCTGCTGAATAGCCGAGAGAGGAGAACCAATGACGGACACGATGCGCGCATATGTCATCAAAGAGCCCGGAGGGCCGGAACGGTTGGAACTTCGGGAAATACCACGACCCTCATTGCGAGACGGATGGGCGTTGATTCGAATCCGGGCATTCGGGCTCAACCGGTCAGAATGGTTTACGCGGCGAGGAGACTCGCCTTCGGTAAGGTTTCCGCGAGTGCTCGGCATTGAATGTGTCGGTGAAGTCGTCGCTGCGCCCGATTGCAACTTGTCTGTCGGGCAGAGCGTCGCGGCAATGATGGGCGGAATGGGGCGGCAGTTTGACGGCTCCTACGCAGAGTACGTTCTCGCTCCCCAGCAGAACGTTTTTCCTTTGCAGACCCATTTGAACTGGAAGCTTCTCGGCGCTTTGCCCGAGATGCTGCAAACCGTTCACGGTTCGCTCTACATTGGGCTGGAGATCGAGCGAGCTAAGAACCTTTTAGTGAGGGGCGCAACCTCGTCCATTGGCTTCGCGGCTATTTCCATGGCGCGAGGAGCAGGCCTTGAGGTCACCGCGACAACTCGAAGTTCAGCCAAGTCCGACGAGCTCAAAGCCGCCGGTGCCACCCATGTCATCGTCGACGATGGAGCGATAGCAAAAACAGCCCGCACCATCTACCCGGATGGATACGACCGCATCCTTGAACTCATCGGCACAACGACATTGCTCGACTCGCTGCAGGCGGCGCGACGAGGTGGCATCGTTTGTATGACCGGAATCCTCGGCGGCAAGTGGAGCCTGCCGGAATTTCACCCAATGGGAGACGTGCCTACTGGCGTGAAACTGACCTCATATAGCGGGGAAGCGGCCGATATCACCCGCGCACAACTTCAGCGCTACGTGTCTCAGGTGGAATCAGGCGAGCTTACGCTCAAGCTCGGCCCGAGTTTTGGTTTCGAAATGCTCCGTGACGCCCACATCATGATGGATGAGAACCGGGCGAATGGAAAGATAGTGGTGGAAGTGGTTTGATTGCAATTTCCCGAGCCGACAGTTCTAGCGTGAGCGGCCAGTGACATGGGTAACAGATTGGTCCCGAGACATGGGTTACAGATCTTCCCTGCTAGTGGCTGTTTGAGGGTGCGATTGGGTGGGTTGGGTCCATTGCGGCGTGCCAAGGCGGCGAAGCATAGCCCTTGCATCGTCGCCCTCATCAGCAAATTGGGTACCATTGCCCGCACAGTAGCGCTGGGCGATGGAAGCATGACACTTCTCCTACACACCCGGTGAAAACCGTTGGTGGGGGCGGGTTTCCTGCCTGATATCTCGCCAAGGCGCTCCCACCAACGCTTTGGGAGACAGTATGTTGTTAGGATGCATCGCCGACGACTTCACCGGCGCCACCGACTTGGCCAATATGCTCGTCAAGGGCGGCATGCGTACGGTGCAGATGATCGGTGTGCCGACAGAAAAACTGCGGGCTGACGTCGATGCGGTGGTGGTGGCGTTGAAGTCGCGCACCATCGCGCCCGCCGATGCGGTTGCCCAGTCACTCGCCGCGCTCAAGTGGCTGCAGGCGAACGGCGCGCAGCAAATTTATTTCAAATACTGCTCGACCTTCGACTCCACAGCCAAAGGCAACATTGGCCCCGTCACTGACGCGCTGATGGACGTCATGAAGACGGGTTTCACCATCGCCTGCCCGGCCTTCCCCGAAAACGGCCGAACGATTTTTCGCGGCTATCTGTATGTGGGTGACGTGCTGCTCTCCGAGTCCGGCATGAAGGATCACCCGCTCACGCCGATGACCGATGCCAATCTGGTGCGCGTGCTGCAGGCGCAGACGCAGCGCAAGGTTGGTCTGGTGAAATTTGATGCGGTTGCCAGGGGCGGTGCTGCGATTCGTGTGCGCTTCGATGCCCTCAAAAGCGAAGGCGTGGCAATGGCCGTCGTTGATGCCGTCTCCGACGCTGACCTCACCGCGATCGGCGAGGCCTGTGAAGACATGCCGCTGGTCACGGCAGGCTCAGGTGTCGGCCTCGGCCTCGCGCTCAATGCGCGTGCCAGGGGGCGGCTCAAACATGCTGCTTCCGCTTCGGCCCTGCCCAAGGTGGAAGGCTTGAGCGCGGCGGTGTCAGGCTCGTGCTCCATCGCAACCAATGCCCAAGTCGCCGAATGGGGCCGGACCCGTCCGATGTTTCGCATGGACCCGCACGCACTCGCCGATGGCAAGCCGCTGGTCGCTGAAGCACTCGCCTGGGCGCGCGAGCGCGTCGCGCGTGAACCGGTGCTCATCAGCGCGACCAGTACACCCGATGAAGTCAAGGCGGTGCAAGCCAAACTCGGCGTCGAAGCAGCAGGCAAGCTGATCGAAGACGCGCTTGCTGCGGTAGCCAAGGGGCTGATCGAGATGGGCGTGCGCAAACTTGTCGTCGCCGGAGGGGAGACGTCGGGTGCGGTGGTGCAGGCGCTCAATGTGACGGCGCTGCGCATCGGCCCGCAGATCGACCCCGGTGTGCCGTGGACACTCTCGGAAGGCGCCACGCCAGTCGCGCTCGCGCTCAAATCGGGCAATTTTGGCTCGACCGACTTTTTCGCCAAGGCGCTGGAGCAGCTCGCATGAGAACTGAATCACAGCAGCGCGAGGAAATTTGCCGCATTGCCAAGTCGATGTTCGAGCGCGGCCTCACCCATGGCTCGACCGGCAATATCAGCGCCCGACTTGACGACGGCTGGCTGCTCACGCCTACCGGCTCCTCGCTCGGCACGCTCGACCCGGCGCGCCTGTCCAAACTCGACTGGCAGGGAAATTTGCTCTCCGGTGACAAACCCTCGAAAGAAACTTTCCTGCATCTGGCGATGTATGAAGAGCGCGCCGAAGCCGCAGCCGGCACCGGCTCGGCCACCAATGCCGGTGCGGTCATCCATCTGCATTCGACCCACTCGGTCGCCGTGTCGGTGCTCGCAGACATCGACGTCAACGACGTGCTGCCGCCGATCACCGCCTATTACGTTATGCGCGTCGGCTCGCTACCGCTGGTGCCCTACTTTGCGCCGGGTGACATGCAGCTTGCCGACGCCGTGCGCCGCTTTGCCGGCAAGCATCACGCCATGCTGCTTGCCAATCACGGGCCGGTGGTGGCGGGATCGTCACTCTCTGCTGCGGCGGATGCGGTGGAAGAACTTGAAGAGACGGCGAAGCTGTTCCTGCTTTTGCAGGGAAAGCGCATTCGTACCTTGACGGCGGAACAAGTGGCGGCCTTGCGTTCGCGCGGTTGACCTATTCTTTGCGCTTCGCCGGCACCAGCGGCACGTAGTCATACTCACCAATCCCCTGCAACACCAGAAAGCGCATCGGCGCTTCGCCCGCATTGGTCACCAGGTGCGGACGCTTGGGCGCGGCGGCAAAGGTCTCGCCCGGCTTGAGACGCACCTCTTGTTTGGGGTTCTGCAAAAACAGGCGCATCTCGCCAGTCAGGACGTAGAAGGTGTCTTGCACATGGTTGTGGAAGTGCCAGGGCACTTGCTGCTTTTGGCTCAACTCAATTTCGGTGATGCGAAAGCCGGGGCGCTCGGCGTGGTATTGGTGCACTTGAAAGTCATACAAGCCGCTGGCGTCCTTGACCGGGGCCAGTGCGTGCATGGGTTCCGCGCTTGATACGCCGCTCAGGTCCTCAGGAGTTTGCATGATTGGCTTCGAATTGAGTGGCACATTGAACTCGGCGGGCGGGCACATGCGTCATCGGTTCCTCCCTGCAAACGCGCGTCGAGCACTCAATGGACGTGCCTCAGAGAGCCCAGACAAGGCAGCGCTACTCAACATTGGTGACCTCGGCGACGCGCATGCGCCGGATGCCTTCGAACACTTTTTGCACCTTGGCGGCATAGGCGTCGCGCTTGGGCGCATGCGTCGAGTGGTAGGCGCCAACGGCGGTCCAGGTGTTGCCAAAGCGCGCCATCTTGCGCGCAAGCAACAGCGCCGCAGCGTTGCTTGACAAACAAACATCGTGCAGATCGCCCGGGACAAAACCCGCGCGGGCCAGTTCGGTCAAATGGATGGAGTTAATCTGGAACAGGCCACGGTCCGTGCTGCCATTGAGGTTGTTGCGCACTGCATGCGGCCTGACATGCGACTCGACGATGGCAATCGCGCGCAGCACGTCGGGGTTGGTGCCAAACCGGTGGGCAGCACCTTCGATGCAATCGGCTGATGCTGTTCCCGCCGCGAAAAGGGAGACCAGCGCAACGGCGGCGCACACGCGATTCCGGCCAAGTCGCCGCGCAACGGCGGCGAGTCGAGCGTGAGGAGTGACGCGGGCGCTCATGTGCAAGGGCCGGATCCAGAAAAGGGGGGGGGGGTCGAATCGTAGCCCAATTTGCAGGAAAAAGGCAACTGCTCTGCCGCGATGCGCGCGGGCTTGGGGTTGGCGCGCGGCACGCGCCGGGCGGGAATGCAGGACAATTGGACGTCATCCGCCCTCACGTTGTTGATCGACCCAATTTTTCCAGGAGACTCACTTGAAAACGCAATTTGACCCCGCGCGCCGCAGCTTCATGTTCGCCAGTGCCGCCGGCGCGACGCTTACCCTCCTGCCGGCCCTGATGCCTTCCGCAATGGGCAAGGCACCGATGGCCGGCAGCCAGGCGATCAGTGTGCATCGCATGAAGCTGGGCAGCTTTGAAATCACCGCGATGCTCGATGGGTTCATCGACATCCCGCCAACCGTGCTGCAAGCCGACCCCGAGCTGGTCAAGGCCCTGCTCACCGCCGGGGGTTGGCCAGCCGCACCGATGCGCCTGCCGGTCAATACCTTCCTGGTCAATACCGGTGACAAGCTGGTGTTGCTCGACGCGGGTGGCGCCAAGATGCTTGGCCCCACCGCCGGCCGCCTGCCGCAGTGCCTGGCCGCCGC
>JANLTL010000270.1:0-6238 GCA_031362905.1 Burkholderiales bacterium
TCGCCGGACTGAGATTGAATGATGGGTTTCACCCATCCTACAGATTGGCTTGCGCCAGAATGACGGTGTTAGGGATCTAAGCATTGGGATCCGCCAGTATCTCTCCAATTTCCACTCTCCGCCCTTCCTGCGCCGAGCGTATCCCCGCTTGCATCACGGCAAGCGACAGCGTAGCCTTTTCGCCATCGACTTCTGGTGTGCCAAGACCTCGCACGGCGGCGGCGAATTCTTCCAATTGATCGACAAAGGTGTCGATTTTGCTGTAATTCACAGCTTCGGGTTTTTCCAAGCCGCGTTTCAACCAGCGCAGCCCTGTGTGCATATCGTAATACGCGCTGGCGTCCTTGCCGTAGATATTCATCAGGTAATACTCGGAGGCCGAGGCGTAACTCGCGTTCACTGTAGACAGCACGCCGTTGTCGTGCTCAAGGATCAGGCTTGCGACATCCGGATTGTCCCCAGGCAGCACCAGTTGTGCCGAGCGTCCGCTGACCGCTTTGACCGGTCCCATCAGATAGGTGAGCACATCAACGTAGTGTATGCCGATTTGCAACATCACGCCGCCGGGCATGCCAGCAGCCTGATAGCGCCAGGAATTCAAATCAATTTTACCCAGACGATCACGGCTGATATTGCTCTCGGCGTTGACCAACTTGCCAAACACACCGGCATCGATCTGCTGCCTGATCCAGCGGAACTGGCCTTCGCGCCGCCGCTGATAGCCCATGCCGAGCACCACGCCGGCCTTGCGGCAGGCCGCGGTGAGTGCGCGACCGTCAGCTACGGTGTTGGCAATCGGCTTGTCGAGAAACACATGCTTGCCGGCAAGGGCCGCGGCGACCGTGGTTTCGCGATGCACGCTGTTGGGCGTGGTGTTGATGATGGCGTCGATGGACTTGTCGGCCAGAATCGACTCGTAGCTGCTCGCCGCAGTGCAGCCGTATTTCTTGGCAAAGGCATTGCGCTTGTCTTCGGACCGCGTAAAGCAGGAGCTGATCTGAAACTTGTCCGATCGCTTCATCGCATCGGCGAGCACATCCGACCACCAGCCCATGCCAAGACAGGCGACCTTGATTGGTTCAAACGACATGTTGGGAACTCTTTCAGAGTGAAGGCTATTTTTTGGTGTCGATCTGGATGGATGCACCGATCGACTCGACTGCCGCTTGTGCCAGCGCCGAATCGTGGCTCCAGTTGCCGCCGGAAACACCGATGCCGCCGATGCACTCACCGTCAACAATGACCGGCATGCCGCCTTCCATCGCAGTCCAGCGCTCCGTGCCGGCAGCGAGTGCGAGGCCAATCGCATGGGTGGTGTCAAGATCCTGGCCCACCGCGCCTTTCGACGTCGTGGGCCGCTTGTTGGACGCCGCGGTGATCGCCTTGGTGGTGGACGAGTGAATGGTGTGAAAACGTCCGCCGTCCATGCGCTTGGCAAGTATCACGTTGCCGCCGCTGTCCGCTACCACCACACTGACGGCCAGGCCTTCTTTTTGGGCGCCGGCAATCGCCGTATCGACCATCTTTTCAGCGCCTGCCAAGGTCAGGCGCTTTGCATTGGCAACATACATGTGTTCAATCTCCAGGGGTTTGCTTCAGGATTGTTTGACGAAGGTGGCGGCATTGACTTCGGGTGTATGCCCTTCTGCTTCAGTCGCGTCAAAATTGAGTTCGACCTTGATGCCGTTCGGATCAAACATGAACAGCTGATACAGCGCCTGCCCATTGGCGCGACGCTCCTTGAACTCGATCTTGTGTTGCTTGAGGTGCGTCATCATGTCGCCCAGACCGGTAGCACGGAACGCGATGTGGTCCAGCGCGCCGGTGCCCACGCCAGTATTCTCCGAGGTGCGCCCAAGGTATTTTTTCTGGTTTTCCGTAGCGTTTTTCGCACTCTGACTGATGTGCACAACGTCCTTGCCATCCAGATACAGCCAATAGACCGGGAAGTTGAATTCCGGATGCCAACCCTCGGTCATGCCAAGCACGGAGCAGTACCAGGCCTTGGTGGCCTCCATGTCATCGGCCGCGATTAGATAGTGCTCTATGTGTGCAAGTGGCATGGCGTCTCCAGGATCAGGGAACGATGATGGTGGAACCGGTGGTGCGCCCGGCTTCGAGATCGGCATGCGCGCGGGCAATGTCGGCGAGCGGGTAGCGCTGGTTGATTGACACCTTGAGCACGCCCTTCTTTAAGAGGTCGAACACAGCATCGCTCGATGCCTGCAATTCACCGATGCTGGCGGTATAGGTCACCAGGGTCGGGCGGGTGAAATACAGCGAGCCCATCTTCTGCAGCACCCCCGCCTGGATCGGCGGCGGCGCACCGGTGGTAGTGCCGAAAGAGACAAAAAAGCCGCGCGGCGCCAGGCTGTTGAGCGATTGGTCAAACGAGGCCTTGCCGACCGAGTCATACACCACCGGCACACCCTTGCCGCCGGTGATTTCCTTGACCCGTGCGGCGACGTCTTCACTGTTGCGGTCGATGCAATAGGCGTAGCCATTGGCCAGGGCCACCTTGACCTTGTCGGGCCCGCCGGCGACACCGATCATCTTTGCACCCAGCTGTTTGCCCCACTGCCCCGCGAGCAGGCCGACGCCGCCGGCGGCCGCATGCATGAGGACGAAATCTCCGGCCTTGACCGGATAGCAGCGTTGCATCAGGTACTCGACCGTCATGCCCTTTAGCAATATGGCGGCCGCCTGTTCGTCCGAGATACCGTCAGGCGTTTTCAACAATCGTTCGACTGAAAAAATACGGTGGCTGGCACACGCGCCGAGCGCCGGGCCGCTGGCATAGCAGACCCGGTCACCGGCCTTGAATGCCGTCACGCCGGGGCCGAGCTTCTCCACCACGCCGGCGGCTTCGGTGCCCAATCCGGTCGGCATCGGTGCCGGATAAAAACCGGAGCGCGTATAGACATCCTGGAAATTGAAGCCGATTGCAGTGTGGCGGATCAGCACTTCGCCCGCGCCGGGCTCGGGCAGATCGAGTGTTTCGATTTTGACGACCTCGGGTCCGCCAGGGGCGTGCACACGTGCTGCTTGGGCTTGCATGGAAATGTCCTCTTGTTAAGGCACAACGGCCAGGTTGGAAAGGGAGTCAAGCAGGCGGTCGCGCGCGTCTTCGACATGGCTGCGTGCGGTTGCCAGCGCGGCGCGCTTGTCACGCGCCTGCAGCGCATCGATCAAGGCCACGTGCTCGCCCACCAGCGCCGTCAGGCCGCTGGTGTCAAAGCGCACAATGCTCATATAGGTGAGGCGGTCGAACTCCTCGATGATTTCGCGCGCCGCGCGCGCCAGGCGTGCGTTGCCCGCCGCATCGACCACGGCGACGTGAAACGATCGGTTGTAGGCAATCCACGAGGGCAGGTCAGGGGTCTTGCCACTCTTGCGAAAACGGTCCAGGTCCTGCAGGGTCTCATCCGCAGCGTGGTCAATGGCGCGGGTGATGCAGGAGCGCTCCAAAATCGCACGCATCTCATACATCTCGGCGGCATCGGCCACCGAGATCGGCTTGATGCGGTAACCCTTGCGCGGCAGTACCTCAACCAAGCCCTGCTCCTGGAGGCGCAGGAAAGCATCGCGCACCGGCGACTTGCTCACCGCATAGCGCAACGCCAGGTCATTCTCCTGCACCAGCGAGCCCGGCTTGAGGACACAGGCAAGGATTTCGGCACGAATCCGGTCGTACACATCGTCGCGGATCAAGCCCGGCGGCGGCACGGTATGGATGGTGGGGGCAGTTCGATTGAGCATCCCAAGTATCGTATCCGTGAAATATCAACAATGCAATTGACATTGCGCAAGTCGGCGCATTTCCCCAATCTGGATAGGGCTTTCTCCTCTGTATACTGATTGCTCGGCAAGCCAACTCGTCAATACTTGATATTCCTCAATTTTGCTGCAATGCGATGTATTGGAATATCTGCCTGTCATTCCATGGCGTCATTTTTAGGAGATCGCATGTTCAAAACACTGCATACCGTTCTTGCCACCGTGCTGCTCGGCGCGGCCACCAGCGCCGTGCAAGCCGAAGACATCAAGCTGCGCATCGCATCGGGGCACCCGGCCGCCAACACCTACGTCAACCTGATGCAGAACTTCTTTGTGCCCGAAGTCGCCAAGCGCGTTGCCGCCAGGACATCGCACAAGGTGGAATTCATCGAAGGCTATGGCGGCTCCATGGTGAAAGTGGCCGACACCCTCGAAGGCGTGCAGTCGGGCATCATCGACATCGGCGGCTATTGCTTCTGTTTTGAGCCGTCCAACCTGCCGCTGCATGCCTTCCAGGTGATGCTGCCATTCGGCACCATGAGCCCGGACATGAGCGTCAAGATGGCGCGCAACGTTTACAACAAGGTACCCTACATGTCCAAGGTGTTCGAAGACAAGTTCAACCAGCAACTGCTGGCCCTGATCTCCGACAACGGCTACAACCTCGGCACCAACTTTGACTGGAACACTGTCGCCGACCTCAAGGGCAAGAAGCTCGCGGGCGCTGGCCTCAACCTCAAGTGGCTCGAGTACGCCGGTGCCGTGCCGGTACAGTCATCGCTGCCCGAGGCTTACACCTCGATGCAGACCGGCGTCTATAACGGCTGGATCATGTTTCCGTCGGCGTGGGTCAACTTCAAACTCCATGAAGTAGGCAAGTTCTACACCGAAGTCGGCTTTGGCGCCATCACCTGGCACGGCCTGACCATGAACAAGGCACGCTTTGCGCGCCTGCCAAAAGAAGTACAGACCATCATTCTCGAAGTCGCCAAGGAGTACGAAGCGAGAACCGGCACTGTCAACGAAGAGAATTATCCGAAGCAACTGGCCCAGCTCAAAACGCTCGGCACCAACGTCAAGTCGGTGCCCGACTCCGTCAAACTCGACTGGGCCAATTCACTCAAGGGCTGGCCACAGGAGCGCGCCATTGAACTGGACAAGCAAGGCCTCCCGGCCACCCAGGTTCTCAAGCTTGCCCTCGAAGAAGCGGAGAAGCTCGGTCACAAGTGGCCGGTGCGCTACGCCGTCAAGTAAGGGCAGCGCACACCTCCCGCCAAAGATCCCTCCCTGCAGGGAGGGATCTTTTTGCTTTCACCTGCCCCTTTTCACCTAACCCGAGTACATGCCAAAAAAGATCAACGACTGGGTCACCCAGGCCCTGCTGGTGACAGCCGCCATCCTGGCTTTCCTGTTGTGTTTCCTGGTCGTGGCCGACGTGATCGGCAGAGTCATTTTCAACAGCCCGGTCAAGGGCACGCCCGAAATTGTGTCGAGCTCGATCGTGGTGATCTGCTTCCTGCAGGCCGGCTACGCCATCCGCTCCGGCGGCATGCTCAATGTCGATGCGTTCGTCGGCAAGTTGCCGCCCGGCGTTCAGGGATGGGTAGGCGCACTGGGGGCGCTGCTCGGCGCAGCCTTCTTCGCGTTTCTTTGCTGGGGCAGCCTTGATGGTGCAGCACATGCATGGACGTCGAACGAATTCGAAGGCGAAGGCGCGCTGCGCGTACCGGTGTGGCCCGCGCGCTTTGTCATCGTGCTGGGCACAGCTCTTGCCGCCACCAGCTACCTCCTGCTGATGTTCGAGAACGCCGCACTGGCGCGCGCCGGCAAGGCGCCGGCTGCCTCGGCCGCGCAACACTAAACGGGGCACAGCATGTTCAACCCCGGTGACATGATCATCATGGTCACGGTGCTTCTGGCGCTGGTGTTCTGCGGCATCCACATCGCCGTGTCGCTGGGCATTACCAGCATGATCGGCATCTATCTGATCAACGGCGACATTCACATGGTCAAGAGTTTCACCGCCACGACCGCCTATGAAGCCCTGCGCGACTACGTCTTTGCGGTGATTCCGCTGTTCATGCTGATGGGCGAGTTTCTGGCCAAGTGCGGCGCTGCCCGCGACATGTTTTCGCTGATCAACCGGCTCACCAAATGGGTGCCGGGGCGCCTCGGCGTTGCGACGGTTCTCTCGAACGCCGTGTTTGCCTTTGTCACCGGCGTGTCGATCGCGGCGGCCGCCACCTTCTCGAAAATTGCTTATCCGGAAATGCGCCGCCACGGCTATGAGCGCGGCTTCTCCCTGGGCTGCATCGCCGGCAGCGCCTGTCTGGGCATGCTGATTCCCCCGTCGGTGCTGATGATCGTCTGGGGCGTGCTTACCGAGCTTGCTATCGGCAAATTGTTCATCGCCGGCATCATTCCCGGCTTCATCGTGGTGGCGCTTTACATCGCCTACATC
>JANLTL010000277.1:0-10975 GCA_031362905.1 Burkholderiales bacterium
TATCCGACTGGCATCAAAATCACCGATGCTGAACTCGCCGAACTCAACCTCAAACTGGCTCCATTTCATGGCGACTGGAACTACACTCTGTTGCCAGGACGAACAAAAACTTGATCAACTTATTTTCACTTGACTCCTAAGTGGCTTTCCCGAGATGAAATCGGATTGGTTTCGCGCGACCGTGGGGACAGCGGCATTCGCGGTGTTTGATGCCAAGGGCAGCATGCATCATTCGCTCACCGAGCCGATTCCGGGCGCGCCGGCCTTGGGCGAACCACCGCTGGTCCAGGCAGCGGGGCGCCTCAAGAAGGCGTTGCGCGAATTTGAAGTGCATCGCGGCAGCCTGGCCGCGCATTTCGCCTACGGCTCGCTCGATCACGCCCGCTACACGCGCGCGCACCTGATGCATCTGGCCAATCATTGGACCCAAGTGGTGCGGGCCGAGACCGCGCACGCATAACCGACCAAGGAGAGAGATGTCAAAGTTTTTGCCTGAGCGCGATGTCGCCTATTTCAACGGCCGCAGTCCCGGCCACTTGCCTGGCCTGTTGGGCATTCGTATTGTGGATATTGGCCAGGGCTTTTTGCGTGCCGAACTGCCGGTGAGCAAGGAGCTGTTCGCGCCCAATGGTTTCCTGCATGCCGGCAGTGTGGTGACCTTGGCCGACACCAGTTGCGGCTATGGCTGCGTCGCGCACCTGCCCGAAGGCGCGAGCGGGTTCACGACGGTGGAGCTCAAGAGCAATCACCTCGGAACGGCGCGCGATGGCGTGATCGAAGTCGAAGCCAAGGCGGCACACATGGGCCGCACCACCCATGTGTGGGATGCGATCGTGACCCATCGCGAGACTGCCAAGACGATCGCACTGTTTCGCTGCACGCAAATGATCCTGTGGCCGAAAGGATGATCGCGACGCCGCAACGTATTGCGCTCACCGCGCATGATGGCCACGCGCTCGCCGGCTATCGCTTTTCGCCGAGCGGCGCTCCCAGGGCGAGTGTGGTGTTCGGGCCGGCGATGGCGGTGTCGCAGGCGTTCTACGCCCCGTTCGCAGCATTTTTGGCCTCTCAGGGGTACGCCGTCTGGACCTTCGATTACCGCGGCACCGGGGAATCCCTCAAGGGTTCGATGCGCGGGGTCAAGGCAGACCTCTCGGATTGGCTCAAGCTCGATTACGACGCTGTGCTGCATGCGGCCGGCGCGGGAGGTGCGCCGGTCTATCTGGTGGGTCATAGCCTCGGCGGGCAGGTGGCGCCCTTGCTGCCTTCGCGCGACAAGATCGCCGGGCTGGTCAACATTGCCGTTGGCAGCGGCTCGCTGCGCCACAATGTGCCGAGCCTGCGGCGTAAGGCACCCCTGATGTGGCATGTGATGGCCCCGTTGTTGTGTCCGTTGTTTGGTTATTTTCCCGGCTCGAAGATCGGTGTGATCGGCGATCTGCCCACCGGTGCGATGTTTCAGTGGCGCAAATGGTGTCTCACACCCGACTACATTTTGAGCGGAGAACCGGGCGCGCGTGAGGCCTATGCAAGCGCGGACTATCCGGTGCTGGCGTTGACGTTTGCCGACGACGAACTGCTGCTCGAAGACGGCTCGCGCATGTTGCATGATGCTTACGCCAAACACTGCGTCGACTACCGCTTTGTGCATGCGCAGGAGCAAGGGCTCAAGCGCATTGGCCACTTCGGCTTTTTCAAGCCACAATCCCAATCCACCCTGTGGCCAATGGTCACACAATGGCTCGACTCACAACTTGACATCAGGAGGGCAGCATGAGCGACATCGACATCAGCCGCGACGGCGCGGTACTGATCATGGCATTCAATCGCCCGGCGAAAAAGAATGCGATCACCGCCGCCATGTACCAAACCATGGCGGACACCTTGAAGCAGGCCAATGAAGATGCGGCTGTACGCGTGGTGCTGCTAAGAGGCACTGCAGACATCTTTACCGCCGGCAATGACCTGGAAGACTTCATGAAGAATCCGCCCTCGGGGCAGGACAGCCCGGTGTTTCAGTTTCTCTACAACGTCTCGCACGCGAAGAAGCCGTTGGTGGCCGCCGTCAACGGGGCCGCGGTCGGCATCGGCACCACCATGCTGCTGCATTGCGACGCGGTATATGCCGCCGACAACGCCAAATTCAGCATGCCCTTCACCACTCTGGGTCTGTGCCCGGAAGCCGCATCCAGCCTGCTTCTCCCGGCGATCGCCGGCTATCAGCGCGCAGCGGAGAAACTGTTGTTTGGCGAACCCTTTGGCGCGGGCGAAGCGAAGGAGATGGGGTTCGTCACGCAAGTGCTGCCCGCTGCAGAGGTGGCCGCGCATGCGCTGACGCGGGCGCAAAAACTGGCTGCGCTGCCCGGCTCATCGATTCGCGCCACCAAGGCACTGATGCGCGGCGCACAGGTCAAAGCCATTGAAACGCAGATGACCGAAGAGAGTGCGCTGTTTCGCAAGATGCTCACGTCGCCCGAGGCGAAGGAGGCGTTCAGCGCATTCTTTGAAAAGCGCAAGCCAGATTTTTCGCAGTTCGGCTGACTGCCCGCATGCCGGCCCGGACCGCACGGGGCCGGCGGCAGTCCGGACACCAGTCATCCGGCTGCCGCTGTCCGGCCGTCGCCGGGCAATCACCACGCTCTTACGTGTAATATAGCCAGACTAGACAGAATCAAGGAGATCATGATGAGCGCAGTGTGGCAACTCCAGGAAGCGAAAAATCGCTTTAGCGAGGTCGTGGATGAAGCCCTCGCTCACGGCCCGCAAACGGTGACCCGTCACGGACGCGCGGTGGCAGTCATCGTGTCGGCCGAAGAATTCCGCCGGCTGAAACAGCCCAAAGGCAGTCTGCTCAAATGTCTGCAGGTGCCCCCCGAATATGCTGTCGATCTCGATGTTGTGCGCAGCCGTGACTTGCCGCGGAAGCTCAATTTGTGAAGTTTCTGCTCGATACCTGCGCTCTGTCCGAACTGGTCAGGCCCGTGCCAGATACCGGGGTGCTCGAATGGTTTGCGCGGCAGGACGAGTTGTCGCTTGCTTTGTCGCCGCTCTCGCTGGGCGAACTCAAGCGCGGTATTGAAAAGCTCGCTTCCGGAAAACGCAAGGTGTTTTTGCAAAAATGGCTGGCAGAAAATGTCCGCCAGCGCTTCGGCGACAGGGTATTGCCGGTGACCGCTGAAGTTGGCGAGCGCTGGGGTGAGCTGCAGGCGCAATTGGAAAGAAAGGGCAAGCCGATGCCGGTCATCGATAGCTTGATTGCCGCAACGGCTTTGCATTACCGACTCACTGTCGTTACGCGCAATATCCGGGATATGGAAGCCAGCGGTGTCCCATTGTTGAATCCCTGGATGGCGTGATCGTGATCGCGCGTCCATTTTTCCGGAGTTTCCGACATGTCTCTCAAAGGTAAAACGCTTTTCATCACCGGCGCATCGCGCGGCATTGGCCTCGCCATCGCCAAGCGTGCCGCGCGCGATGGCGCCAACATCGCGATTGCCGCAAAAACCACCGAGCCCCATCCCAAGCTCGAAGGGACGATCTACTCTGCGGCCGAAGAAGTTGAAAAAGCCGGCGGTCGCGCACTCCCCCTCATGTGCGACATCCGCGATGAAGAGAGCGTCAAGGCGGCGGTCAAACAGACCGTCGAAAAATTCGGCGGCATCGACATCTGCATCAACAATGCCTCGGCCATCAGCCTGACTGATACCTTGAACACGCCGATGAAACGCTTTGACCTGATGTTCGGCGTCAACGTGCGCGGCACCTATATGACGTCGGCCACATGCCTGCCGCACTTGCTCGAGTCGGCCAAGCAGGGCCGCAATCCGCACATCCTCAACCTCGCGCCGCCGCTCAACCTCAATCCAAAGTGGTTCCAGCATCACACCGCCTACACCATGGCCAAATACGGCATGAGCATGTGCGTTCTCGGCATGGCGGCCGAATTCAAGGCGCGCGGCATTGCGGTCAATGGCCTGTGGCCGCGCACCCTGATCGCTACTGCTGCCTTGCAGGCCATCCCGGGTGTCGACTGGAAAATGGGGCGCAAGCCCGACATCATGGCCGACGCCGCGCACATCGTGTTGTCGCGGCCATCCGCTCACACCACCGGGCAGATCCTGATTGACGACGAAGTGCTGGCCAGCGCCGGTATCACTGAACTGGATCAATATGCCGCGCTGGCCGGCAATCGCAAATTTTTGCCCGATTTATTTCTGGACTGATCCGGCAGCGCCAGCGCCGGCGCGCTGCTGCCACCAGCGGAACAGCGCGCTGCGTGGTGGCTCCTGGCCCGAGCATACCCGCGTCACGGTGCCGGGCTCATACAGATAGCGCACCTGCTGGCGCCGCGCCCGCTCGTCACCGACGAACAGGATGCGGTCGCCCGCTTTGAGCACGGCAGCATCATCCGGCAGGGGCATTGCCTCGCCACCGCGTTCGATCATCAGCGCGGCGATGACCAGGCGTTCCTCCGGATTGACCGGGTCCGCGATCAAGTGCGCCACGCACAAGGGCGCACCCGCGCGCTGAAAAAATGCGCCGAACATGCCCGGCTGCATGACATCGCATTCGAAGGTCCACGCCAGCGGCGCGCCCTCGCCGCAGGCACTGCGGACCCGCGCAATGACCGACTCCGCGAACCCGGCTTCGGCTTTGCGCATCAGCGCAATGAAACGGCCCAGCATCGGGGTGTACAGTATTTGCAGGCTTTCATGCACGATCAGTCCAGCCTGGACGAATTCCACGTCGGCCCGAGCGGCTTCGATCAAGGCACGATCCTGGACGTGGTTTTGCCGGATCACCACGAACAGATCAGGCTTGATATGGCGTGCCAGCATGGTGATGCCCAGATTGATCGCATCGAGTGCGGCACCGGCGACGAGCACGTCGGCCTGCTCGATGCCGGCCTGACGCACCACCTCCTCAGTGTGGCCACCGCGGATCAGGTGCGGCCCGCCGTTTGCAGGAACCGCTGGGTCAAACGCACTCCACTCAATACCGCCCTGATCAAGTACCGCAGCAATGGAGTGACCAAAGCGCCCGAACCCGGCCAGCACCCAGCGCCCACGCGGCACTTGCAGGCGCGCCGGACAGGCAGTGCCCGGTGCGGCCGTCAGCCATTCCTCGGCACGCAACACTTCGGGTGAAGTCAACGCCAGCTGCAGGTTTTCGGCAAAGGTGGTGAACGGGTTGAGCACGCGCACGCCGTCGAATGCCGCCAGATTTCGTGCCGCCTCGGTTGATTTTGCCCGCGCCACAATCAGCAGGTCCGGGTTGAGCACGCGCGCGCCGATGGCGATGGCGAGGTTGACCTCGTCGTCACCGGCGAGCGCGATCAGACCGGCGCAGTGCTGACTGCGAATGCCGCAGTCTTCGAGCACGCTGGCGACGCGCGCGTCGGCCGCCAGGGCGAGCGGCGGGGTGACGTATTCTTCGAGGGCGATGTGCACTACCCGGTCGGGACGTGGCTCGATCACCAGCACGCGCGCGCCGTGACCATCGAGTGCGCGCGCCAGTGCTGCGCCGCTTTGACCGTAGCCGCAGACGATGTAGAACGGTTCCGCAATGCCGTGCGCGCGCCAGTTGAAGAGGCTGCGCGCGAGCATGGCGCGAAAGGTGGCGTCGCTGGTCAGGGCAACGATGGTGCCGAGCGTATACGCCCAGGCCACGACTGACAGATAGATCGAGAACGTGATCCAGATGCGCTGGGCATCGGTGAAGGGGTAGGGAATTTCGCCGAAGCCGAGTGAAGTGGCGGTGTAGGTGGTGACGTAAAAGGCATGGAAGAAACTCATCGACACGGGATTGCCGGCGTTGTCCATGCCGGGAATCAGGGTCAGCCCGCCGATCGTGATCGCATAGACGCAAATGATGCTGATCAGCGGCGCGCGCAGGCGCCGCAAGGCAAGAAACAGAGGGTCACCCATGACGGCTGCGGGATGGCGGAGCGGGTGGCCGGGACGGGGCAGCGGGGGGCGTGGCCGAAGCGGCGGCGCGAACCTAACGGCCCTGACGCAGGGTTTCGCCGATCAGCAGGATCACCGAAATCAGGTTGGCGAGCAGCGCGCCGCCTGACAGTGAGACGACGACCGACATGACTTCGCCATTCATCGGCAAATTCGCGACATACAGTTGCCAACCCCACACCATGGAAGCGGATATCAGTTGCAGCGAAGCCACCAGACTGGTGGCGAGGTGGGTGGCACCCATTTGGGTGCGGTCGCCGAATTTGAGCACCGTGACGATCAGGTTGACGACGATGGCAACAAACAGCTCAAACGGATGATGTAACTCAACCCGGTCAATCTCACCGATAAAAAACCCGAAATTGAGGGTGCACGCGAGGATGGTGAAAAATCCGAAAATGACTTTTTCAAGATTCATGTTGAGCTTTCGCCAGCAGAGAGTGAGGGCGCGATATTACGCCGGGTTGGCGCTGGCGTGCCGGGCGGTAGGCACCAACCGCGATGCGCGCACCGCGCTGAACGCAGCCAGGCGCGTGAGAGCATCTCGCCAGGTGCGTCAGGCCGACTGTTCCAACACGAGTTCGACGCGGCTCGGCAGGGCGCTGCGCATGGCTGCATGCAGATAGCAGGTATTTTCGGCCACTTCGAGCAGATTTTGCATCACCGCATCGGGTTCCTCCGCGTGCAGGAATACGTGGGTCTCGACCGGTTCCAGACCACCCTTGAGCGTGCCGGCGGCCGCATTGCCGATCAAGGTAAATGGCAGCGTTTGCACGAAGCGGATCGCGCGCACCTTGTGCTTGCGGTACTCGATGTAGCGCGTGAACTGTGTCATGTAGCAAAACGCAATCCCCGCCGCGATACAGGCAAGGCCGGACGGTGCTTCACTGTGCTCAGCGCGTTCGTCGCAGGTGATGCGAAAGGCGTTGCCCATGCGCGGTGTGACGGTGGTCGACACCACGCCTGCCGCATCACGGACCACGCTTTCGCCCGGAATCACGATCGGCATGCGCCCTTCGGGAGCGAACAGCGGCACCGGGCCGGGGGGCAGCGCGCGTTCAATCGATTCAACCGCGGCGTAGGGTGATGGCGCGCCGCCGAGCGGCGCCGGTGCGGCGGCGTGGGTTTTGAACGGGTCTTGCTGGTCGGCACTCGCTGCGGAAGCCACGCGCGTCACCGGACAGCGCCGACCATTCACATACAGCGCGAAGGTATTGCCCTGCACTTGGGCCATCAGGGCGTGCGCAGGAGACGCTGCGAGCGCGGCATCAAGCACCCGCTGCACCACCTCCTGCGGCGCGCTGGAGCGCGCACGCACGTTGACGGTGACTGCTTGCGCGCTGCCTTCACCGGTGCCTTTGAAGAAGGAACCGTTGAAGGCATAGTGATTGTTGAGTGTGATGCCGGTAATGGCGAGTGGCACCTGCTGGGCGCGTGCAATCAACTGGGCCCGGTTGAAAAAATCGGCATGCAGTCCGGCATTGAAAAACGCAAGGGGAAACGGCGCGAGGTCGGTGCCCTTGAGGATCGCGCCTTCATCACTGGTGAGACGCCACACATCGCCGCCTGCGCCTTCCTCGACCACGACTTCTTTCTGGTGGCCCCACATGGTGCGCGCTTCGATGCGAAATACGTCACGGGCCGCCACGGCTTCCGTCACGCGGCCCGCCACGGTGGCAGCGCGCGTTCCGTTCCTGACTTTGAAACCGAGCGGGTAACCCGCGCCATCGATGCGATCAGTGTTCATATGCAATCCGAAAGAGTGACCCGGCGGGCGATCAAGGGCGCGGGAATGCTGCCATCCTAATCCAGAGCGCCCCGGTTCGTGCCGCGCAAGATTCATTACACTGTCGTCTGTGCTTCAATTTACCGGGACCAGCAATGCTGAAACTGAATATCAACGGCAGTGAGCGCCAGGCACGCTCGTCTGCAGATACGCCACTGCTATGGGTGTTGCGCGATGAACTCAACCTCACTGGCACCAAGTTTGGCTGTGGCGTAGCGTTATGTGGTGCGTGCACGGTGCACTTGGATGGCGCTGCGGTGCGTTCCTGCGTGACGCCGGCGGGTAGCATCGCGGGCAAAAAAGTGCGCACCATCGAAGGCATGGAGGCGGCAGACACCGGCAAATTGTCGGCGCTGCAAGATGCGTGGATCAGCCATCAGGTACCGCAGTGCGGTTACTGTCAAAGCGGCATGCTGATGGCCGCATCGGCGCTGCTGGCGAAGAATCCCGCGCCCTCGGATGCCGACATCGACAAGGAGATCACCAACATTTGCCGCTGCGGCACTTATCAGCGCATCCGCGCCGCGATTCACACTGCTGCGCGCAGCATGGCGCCAAGACTGTTGGTGGGAGCGGCTGACAGGGCGCCATCGGTTCCGTCCCCGTCCCCTTCGCCAGCCGCAGCAGCTGCCGGAGGTGCCAAATGAATCGCCGCCTCTTTCTCCTGGCAGGCTCCGGCATTGCGGGTGCACTCATCGTCGGCTGGGGCGTGCGCCCACCGCGTGCGCGCCTCAACCCGGATTCGGAAGACATGCCACTCGCACGCGGCGAAGTGCAACTCAATGGCTGGCTGAAAATTTCAAACGAGGGTCTGGTCACCATCGCGGTACCGCGCGCCGAGATGGGCCAGGGCGTGTACACCGCGCTGCCGATGCTGGTGGCCGAGGAGTTGGGCTGCGACTGGTCGCAGGTCGCCTTCGAGCAGGCACCCATCGACAGGATATACGGCAATGTCGAAGTGATGGCCGCCAACGCAGCCTCCCACCCTGACGAGCGCGGCGCGGTGTCCGATGTGAAGGGCTGGATCGCCCGCAAGGTGGGGCGTGAACTCGGCATCATGATTACTGGCGGCTCGTCGAGCGTGAAGGACGCGTGGGAGCCGATGCGCACTGCCGGTGCCGCCGCGCGCGACATGCTGATTCAGGCTGCGGCCGTGCGTTTCAAGGCCGATGCCAAAGACTGCAAAACCGTCAAGGGCTGGGTCGTACACAGCTCCGGCCTCAAGGCGAGCTTTGGCGAATTGGCAAATACCGCCGCCAGTCTGTCGCCGTCACTGCCGGTGAAGCTCAAGGACGCCAAGGATTTCACTTTGATCGGCAAGAGCATGCCGCGGCTCGATACACGTGCCAAGGTGAACGGTCAGGCCCAGTTCGGGCTCGATGTGCGCCTGCCCGGCATGCTTTACGCGACAGTGCGCATGGCACCGGTATTTGGTGCGGGCTGGAGCAAGTTTTACGCAAATGGGGCCGAGGGCATGGCGGGCGTCAAGGCTGTATTGCCGCTCAATCCGGGCCTGGCCGGTGCACAGAGCGGCATTGCGGTGATTGCCGATGCGTGGTGGCAGGCCAAGCGCGCTGCCGACGTGCTCGAGATTGTCTGGGATACGAAGGACGCGAAGACCAGCGCCGGTGTCGATACGGCTGCGATCTTCCGCGACTATCGCAATGCCCTCGATAGCGGCAGTGCACATACCTATTTTTCGCGCGGCAAGATGGGCGAGGCCTTGTCCCTGTCGATTCAGGAAGTGACTGCTGAATACCGCGTGCCTTATCTCGCCCACGCCACGCTGGAGCCACAAAACTGCACCGCGTGGATACGCGATGATGGCGGGGTTGAACTCTGGGCGCCGACGCAAGCACCATCGATCGCACAATGGATTGCCGCGAAGGCGGCGGGCGTCAAGACGCACCAGGTAACGGTGCATTCGACCTTCCTCGGTGGCGGCTTTGGCCGGCGCGGTGAAATGGACATGGTGGTGCAGGCGGTTGAACTGGCGAAAACCACTGGTGGTCGTCCGGTGCAATTGATCTGGAGCCGCGAAGAAGACACCACCCACGACATGTACCGGCCGGCCGCGCTGGCGCAACTCACCGCCGGTCTCGACGGCGCCGGCAATGTGGTGTGGTGGCGCTCAAAGAGTGCCAGCGGCTCGGTGATTCACTCTATGACCGCACGTCTTGGTTTCCCCCCCGCTGGACCGGACCGCACCAGTGCGGAAGGGCTGGCAGACAAGGTTTATGAAATCGCGCACGTGCGCATCGAGCATGCTCAGGTCAATCACCCGATCCCGCTCGGGTTCTGGCGCGCGGTCGGCCATTCCCAAAACGCGTTTTTTGCCGAGCATTTTCTTGACGAGCTGGCGGCCAAGACTGGCAAAGACCCGCTCGACTACCGTCGCAACCTGCTCAAGAACCATCCGCGCCATCTGGCGGTGCTCAATCTTGCTGCCGAAAAGGCCGGCTGGGGCAAGCCTTTGCCGGCCGGGCGCGCGCGCGGCGTAGCGCTGCACGAATCGTTCGGCAGCATCGTCGCGCAAGTGGCCGAAGTGTCGATTGAAGACAAGAAGCCGCGCGTCCACCGTGTGGTGTGTGCGATTGATTGTGGTGTGGTGGTCAACCCGGACATCGTCGCCCAGCAAATGGAGTCCGGCATCGTCTTTGGCCTCACTGCGGCACTGTATGGCGAAATCACCATCGAAGCGGGTGAGGTAAAGCAGAAAAACTTCGACAGCTACGACATGCTGCGCATGAAAGACACGCCGCAGGTGGAAACCTATGCCGTGGTGTCTGCCGAAGCACCGGGCGGGGTGGGCGAGCCGGCGACGCCGCCAGTGGCGCCGGCGGTGGCGAACGCGCTGTTGAAGCTCACCGGCAATCCGGTACGCTCGCTGCCGATCAGGCTGTAAGTGCAACCCGCAACAGGCTGCAAGCGGGCCGCAAGCGCGGCCATGCCGGGTGCACGGCGGAAATTACTTGCGCCGCGGACCGCTGTTGAATTGCCGCTTCGGCCCGGGCGTGGCCTGCCGCTCAAGGTGGCGGAACGTAATGCGTCCCTTGGATAAATCGTAAGTCGAAAGTTCAAGCGATACTTTGTCGCCTGCGAGAATGCGGATGTGATGCTTGCGCATGCGTCCGCTCGTATAAGCCACCAGTTCATGGCCGTTTTCGAGCGTGACGCGGAAACGCGAGTCGGGTAACGCCTCTGATACGACGCCGTTCATTTC
>JANLTL010000279.1:0-5982 GCA_031362905.1 Burkholderiales bacterium
TTCCAGATACATGCGGTCACGTGTCACCTGCGGCGCCCTGTTGTATTCGGTGAGCACGGTCTTGAAGCGACTGGCCTCACCTTCGGCGGAAACGACCACTTTTTGCTTGTAGCCTTCGGCTTCCTCGATCAGACGCGCTGCGGTGCCACGCGCCTTGGGGATCACATCATTGGCGTAGGCTTGCCCATCGTTCTTGGCGCGCTCGCGATCCTGGCCTGCCTTGACTGCATCATCGAACGAGGCTTGCACCTGCTCCGGTGGTTGCGCGTTCTGCAGCGTGACGTTGATGATGACAATGCCTGAATCGTAGCGATCAACAATTTGTTGCATGAGCTTTTCAGCGCTCTTGGCGATTTGCTCCTTGCCTTCATAGAGCACGAAATCCATTTTCGACTTGCCGACGATCTCGCGCATCGCCGTCTCGGCGGCCTGCAACACCATCTCGCCCGGCTCGCGGTTATTGAACAGCCAGGCCTTGGCATCCTTGAGGCGAAATTGAACAGCGAACTGAATGTCAATGATGTTTTCGTCATCAGTGAGCATCAACGACTCTTTGAGTACTTTGGTCTTCACGTTGTTGCGATAGCCGATCTCGACCTGACGGAGCGCCAGGACGTTGACGATCTCGTGACTTTCAAACGGATAAGGCAGGCGCCATTTGAAGCCTGCCCTGTCGCTCAGGGACTGGAATTTTCCAAAGCGAAGAATCGCCGCCGTCTGGCCCTCCGGCACGATGAAAAATCCGCTCGATGCCCACAGCAGAGCCACCACCACAAGAATCAGCGCAATGCCGCCGCCGAACATTTTGGCACTAGGCGGTTGCGAAGGGGTACCACCACCAGGATTCGACGGTTGGCGCTGCGGCGCACCGGACTTGCCCCCGAACAAGCCGCTCAGCTTGCGGTTGAAGTCGCGCCAGAGCTCTTCGAGATCTGGCGGGCCGCCGCCCGTGGCGAATACGCGCACATCGTTCCAGCCGGATCGCCAGCGTGCCTTGAGTGCCGAAAATGGATTCATGGATTTGACATTCGTTTCAGAAAACAGAAACGGCGGAAGCGATAGCGCCACCCGCCGTCACATTTTGGTCTGCACCGTCGTTTGGCCTGCGCCACTCGTCTGGTGTCTGGCCTTCACAATCTTGCCCTGCTCTTGCCTGACCACCACGGGTCTGTCCGGCAACGCTGTCCAAAGGTAACCGCACATCTGATCGATGCGCTGCCACGGCTTCGGCCAGCGCTTGACGCAAGCAAGGCAAGCCGTCCCGCGTACGAGCACTCAAAAATACACGGCAAATTTTAGCATATTCATCGCGCTCAACGCCTGCGGAAATGCGCGCGCCGCCCTCTGAAATAGCGGCGTCTATCTTGTTCCAAACCATCACTTGCGGGATCGCGTCTGCCCCAATTTCGCGCAACACACCATTGACCTCATCAATCTGTTCAAGCCGCGTAGATGAGGCCGCGTCAACCACATGCAAGAGCAGGTCCGCGTGGATTGTTTCCTCCAGCGTGGCGCGGAAGGCCGCCACCAGGGTGGTTGGCAATTCACGGATAAAGCCGACGGTATCCGACATCACGATTTGATCGCCTGTCTCGAGGCGGACACGCCTTGACGTGGTATCAAGCGTGGCGAACAGTTGGTCGGCAGCGTAGGCATCGGCCTTGGTCATCGCGTTGAACAGGGTCGATTTGCCCGCATTGGTGTAGCCCACGAGCGAAACTGAAAACACGCGCCCGCGGCTACGCGCTCGGCGCTGCACTTCACGTTGGCGCTTGAGCTTGTCGAGCTTTTCACGCAGCATTTTGACGCGAATGCCGAGGAGTCGGCGGTCAGTCTCGAGCTGGGTTTCGCCCGGTCCGCGCAGTCCGATGCCGCCTTTCTGACGCTCCAGGTGGGTCCAGCCGCGCACCAGGCGCGTCGCCAAATGCTGCAACTGGGCCAGCTCCACCTGAATTTTGCCTTCGTGGCTTTGTGCACGCTGCGCAAAGATGTCGAGGATCAAGGTGGTGCGGTCAATTACGCGCACCTTGATTTCCTTTTCGAGATTGCGCTGTTGCGCTGGCGCCAACATGTGGTTGACCACGACCAACCCGGCACCAGTCTCGGCTACGGCGGCAGCGATCTCCTGTACCTTGCCGCTACCGGCAAACAGCGCGGGATCGGGCCGTTGCCGTTTGCCACCTATCAGAGCGGCCTCCTTGATGAGAGCGCTGGAGCAGAGCAGCCGAAACTCGGTCACCGCATCCGCGTACCCACGCTCGCCAAAGTCGAGCGCGAGCAGAACGGCAGTGTCCAGCGAGCTCGGACGCGCCGTGGAGTGATAAGAGTCAAGCATGATCGTGTCCGCCCCGCTGGCGGCGAATGACGTTCAATCGATGAAGGCGTGGCCCACGGCGCCGACCCAACGGCGGCACTGCTGAAGTCGGGAAGTCGGCTCAGGCGTCGACTTGCTCAAGATTCATGGTCACCGGACGCGACGGTACAACTGTCGAAATTGCGTGCTTGTAGACCATTTGTGTCACGGTGTTCTTGAGCAGCACGACATATTGATCGAACGATTCAATCTGTCCTTGCAGCTTGATGCCGTTGACCAGATAAATCGCTACTGGCACGTGTTCCTTGCGCAAGGTGTTGAGGAACGGGTCTTGTAGCATTTGCCCTTTATTGCTCATGGTATGCCCTTCTGTAAGCTTTCGCTTGTTGCTTTGCGAGGGTTGAATTTACGCGAAAGCCACCGGATCACGGCTTCGCGAAGGTGACATCTTCCACCTTTTTTGGCTATTTGCAAGGCGTTTGGTTCCCGCTACGCATAAATACTCGTTGATCGCGTTGTGGCGACAGCACCCGCGGCGATGGTCACTTGTCTGCGAACGGATTGGCACTGTGTTTGAACTGCACGCGCAGGGGAGTGCCCTTGAGCTTGAAAGCCTCACGGAACACGCCTTCGAGGTAGCGCCGGTAGCTGTCCGGCACCTTGGCCAGAGAATTGCCGTGTACCACAATGACCGGCGGATTCATGCCTCCTTGATGGGCATAGCGCAGCTTGGGGCGCGACATGCCCGATCGCGGCGGATGTTGCACCGCGACCGCGTCCTGCAAGACGCGGGTAATTTTCGGCGTCGAGAGTTTGGTGGTTGCCGCAGCATAGGCCGCGCCTGCAGACTTCATCAAACCTGCGATACCCTGCCCTTCTTTGGCAGAAATGAAATGCAGATTGGCGAATGACAGAAACTGCAGCTTGCGCGCGATGTCGGATTTGATGCGCTCACGCACATAGCCATCAAGGCCGTCCCATTTATTGACGGCCACCACCAACGCGCGGCCTGCCTCGAGAATAAAGCCTGCTATGTGCGCATCCTGGTCCGAAATGTCCTGGCGCGCATCGAGCACCAGAATGACAATGTTGGCGTCTTCAATCGCCTGAATCGTCTTGACCACTGAAAATTTTTCGATGGTCTCGAAGACTTTTCCCCGGCGCCGCAGGCCGGCAGTATCGATCAAGGTGTAGGGTTTGCCCTGCCAGTCAAAATCAATCGAAATCGCATCGCGCGTGGTACCGGGCTGATCAAACGCGATGACCCGTTCTTCTCCCAGCAGGGTATTGACCAGGGTCGACTTGCCGACGTTGGGCCGCCCGGCAATCGCAAGTCGTGGACGTTTTTCCACCGCCGCTTCGACGTCGACCGTTTCGGGGAAACTCTCCAGCGCCAGTTCGACCAATTCGCGCACGCCATCGCCATGCGCGGCCGAGATCGAATAGGGGTCGCCCAAGCCCAATTCATAAAACTCGTTGGCCACCCCGCTGGTGGTCATGCCCTCGGTCTTGTTGACCGCGAGCAGTACCGCACGACCCGACTTGCGCAGCATCTCAGCGATGTTGTGATCGTGGCCGGTTACCCCGGCTCGGCCATCGGTGAGAAAAATCACCACGTCCGCCTCAGCGATGGCCTGGGCCGCCTGACGCGCCATTTCGCTGACGATGCCGGTCTTGGCATCCGGCTCAAAGCCGCCGGTGTCAACCACCAGATAGGGCTTGGTACCGAGACGTCCATGACCGTAGTGTCGGTCGCGCGTGAGGCCAGGAATGTCGGCCACGAGTGCGTCACGCGATTTGGTCAAGCGATTGAACAGGGTCGATTTGCCGACATTGGGCCGGCCGACCAAAGCAACTACGGGGTGCATTGCGCAGTGGGGTGGGTGCGGAGAAAACCGCAGCAGCCCCAGTCAGGGAATAGGACTCTATTGTACCATCGGGGATATTTTTCATGCGCCTTCGGCTCTCGAAGCAAGCCAGACAACTGCGCTGCAATCCGCTCCCACCAACGGTTTCGGCATGATAGCTGTCTGCAGAAGACGCACTGTCCAGCCGGTGATGCGGGCTATGCCACAATAGCCGCATGATCCAGAGAGCCCGTGATTTCTACCGCGAACACGCCCGCGATTTCATTGCCGAATATTGGGTCGTCCTGCTCGTTGTGGCATTGGCGATTGCACTCGGCGTTCGCTACGTCAACCCGGCACCTCCCAACAAGTTTGAGATCAGCACGGGTGCCGACGAAGGCGCCTTCAACCTCTATGCGGAACGTTACAAAAAAGTTCTCGCGCGCGATGGTGTCGAACTGGTCCTGCGTCCCTCCACGGGTGCTGCGCAGAACCTTGCGCGCCTGCTGGACGACAAAGCCGGCGTCGGCGCCGGCTTCATCCAAGGCGGATTGGTCAGCGATGGCAGCGCGCCCGAACTCGTCGACAGGCTCTACTCACTAGGCAGCGTGTATTACGAGCCGCTATGGATTTTTGTACGCGCTGACACGCGGCACCAGGTCGACACTGGCGCTTCAGCAAAATCCACGACGACCGCCGCGGCAAATGCGCGCGGCAAGCGGTCATCTTCATCAGCAGAGTCGGCATCCGCAGCCAAATTGGCTGCGTCCACCCGGCTGAGCGAACTCAAGGGCCAGCGTATTGCCATCGGGCGCACCGGCGGCGGCACCCGCGCACTCGCCCTGCGCCTGCTCACCCCTTCAGGCGTGACCGAGACCAACTCGACGTTGCTGCCGCTCTCCGGTCAAGCCGCTGCCAATGCCTTGCTCGAGGGCACGGCTGACGCCGCCATGTTTCTCACCACGCTCGACACCCCGCACATTCTGGTGCTGCTTGCGACGCCAGGGATTGCGCTGATAAGCCTCGACCAGGTCGACGCGATCACCCGCAATTTTCCGTTTCTGCACCGTCTCAGCCTGCCGCATGGCAGCTTCGATCTCGAACGTAATTTGCCACCCACAGATGTGCAACTGCTGGCCCCTACCGTGGTACTTGCCGTGCGCAGCGACCTGCACCCGGCGCTCGTCACCTTGCTGCTCAAGGCCGCCACCGAAGTGCATGGCCATGCCAACTTGCTTCAGAAGGACAACGAATTCCCGGCAGATCGTGATTCAGAGTTACCACTGAGCCCGGATGCTGCACGCTATTACAAATCCGGCCCACCCTTCCTGCAGAAGTATCTGCCGTTCTGGGCCGCCACCTGGATCGATCGGATGTTTTTCATCCTGCTGCCGATACTGGCGGTACTGATTCCGGTGACCAAATTCGCGCCAATGATTTACTCGTGGCGCATCCGCTCCAAGGTCTATCACTGGTACGGCGAACTCAAGTTCCTTGAAGGGCAGTTGCGCAACAATCCCTCAGAAGCCAAATTACCCGGCTACCTGGAGCGGCTCGACTGGATTGAAGATCAGGTCAATCGCATCCGCCTGCCACTGGCATTTTCCAATCACGTGTATTTTTTGCGCGAGCACATTGAGCTGGTGCGCAATGCGATCGTGCGGGCGTCGCAGAAGGCCTCTTAGGAGTCAAGTGAAAATAAGTTGATCAAGTTTTTGTTCGTCCTGGCAACAGAGTGTAGTTCCAGTCGCCATGAAATGGAGCCAGTTTGAGGTTGAGTTCGGCGAGTTCAGCATCGGTGATTTTGATGCCAGTCGGATA
>JANLTL010000352.1:0-16061 GCA_031362905.1 Burkholderiales bacterium
CAATGACCGGATCAAGCGCACCAAGTCCTGACGATGTCTGAACACGCGTTCCTCAAAATCGCGATACGGCTTCGGTGTCCCCAAATCCATGCGTTCTTCTTGGAGCAGAAGCCAGTCGATGACTGCGTGATTGGGGCGGATCGAGCGGTTCGATCTGAGGGCTGCCGTCACGGCAAAACTGCCGCCGTTGACCGCGTTGGTGCCCACATCGACCAGTTGCAAATCAGCTGAGTCGAGAATTTTCTTTACCGCGTGCAATGAATAGTACTCAAGATGTTCGTGGCAAATCGTGTCATAGGAATTCATGCGCAGCATGGAGGGCATGTAACTTTGCTCAAAATGCCAGATACCGTCCGATGCCAAAATACTGGCCACTTGTTGCGCAAACGTGACGGGTGATTCCAGATCGTAAAACATCGAAATCGAGGTGACAATTTTTGCTTGCGCGGTAGTTGCCGCACGAAACCCCGCAGCCGAGAAAAATTCCGGCACCAGGCTGATGCCATTCGGGTAATAGGCGCGAAACTTTTCACCGGTAGGGTCAATGCCCATCCGCGCCAAGCCAGCGGTGCCATAGGCCTTTAGCGTCGTGGCATCGTTGCTGCCAATATCGAGCACCAGATCGCCACTGCGCAATCCGGCGGTTCGCTCGAGGAAACTGACCTTGTCCGTCAAGTGGTCGACCATCGACTGGTTCAAGCCGGAGCGATAACCATAATTTTCCCCGTACATCTCGCCCGGATCATAGGAGTGGCCCAATTGCAGCAGTCCGCTATCCGGACACCACACCAGTTCCAGTGGGCCAGAGGTAATGGTCTGCTCGCGTGTTTTCGGGAAGACACCGGTCAGGGCCTGATTTCCCAGATTCAATACCGAAACCAGATGGTCGCTCCCGCTCAAACGGCAGGCATGCAATTTTCGATAGGATGTCATCGCTCGGTGTGATCCTGGACGGAATCAGGGCTGTGCCATACCCCGGAATTGCCGCCGCGTTTGTGAGTCAATCGGATGCCGGACAATTGCATGCCCCGATCCGCAGCCTTGCACATGTCGTAAATGGTCAGCAGCCCTGCCGCCACGCAGGTTAGCGCCTCCATTTCCACGCCGGTGCGCCCCACTGTTTCGACAGTTGCCGTGCAGGTCACGGATGACTGTGCACGGGCCACCGCAAAGTCTACTGCCACTTTGGTGAGCGCAAGCGGATGACAGAGTGGAATCAGGTCCGATGTGCGCTTTGCCGCCTGAATCGCCGCAACGCGCGCAATACCCAGCACGTCGCCCTTTTTTACACTGCCGGACTCGATCAGCGCCAGCGTGGCAGGTAGCATGGTGATGCTGCCTATCGCCACGGCGACGCGATGGGTCTCGCTTTTTTCGCCTACATCCACCATCTGGGCCTTGCCCTGGGCGTCAAAATGGGTGAGCGGTGATTTGCGCGTCAACGCTGGGGGAACGGATTTCCGGGGCATGAACGAAAGAATCAATCTGAGGGTAACGTCCTGCAACAAATTTCGCGGACTGCAAGCCGCATGAAACACGAATCACGGGGAACCAGGCGAAGTGGCAGGTATCATAGCATCCATGAATTTGCTCCTTCGCGCCTTGGTAACACGCACTGTGCATGGGGCTGCCCACCTGCCAAAGCGGCGTTGGCCGCCACGGTTGCGTGCCGCGCTGACATTCTTTATTGCGCTCGGGTTGGTCCTGCCGGCTCCGTTGCAAACCTTTCAAGCCCATGCCCAAAATCTGCCCAACCTCGGCGACGAATCGGGCGCTGTGCTCACCACGCAGATGGAGCGCAAGATCGGCGAAGGTTTTTTTCGCGATCTGCGCCGGGATCCGTCCTTCGTCGAGGATGCTGAAGTCACGGCCTACATCCAGGAGTTGGGCGCACGTCTGGTAGCCGCCGGTCCGGAGCCGGCGCTCAGCGTCGAATTCTTTGTCATCAGAGACCGCCAGATCAATGCGTTCGCCATGTTGGGCGGCTATATTGGTGTCAACAGCGGCCTCATTACTTCCTCCGAATCAGAGTCCGAAACGGCCAGTGTGCTCGGGCACGAAATCGGCCACCTGACGCAAAAACACATTGCACGTGGCTTCGCAGCCGCGCAGCGCTCATCGATGGCCTCGCTGGTAGCCTCCGCGCTGTGCCTGCTCGCCGCCCGCTCCAATCCGCAGGTGGCCGGGGGTTGTTTGATGGCGAGTCAGGCCGGCGCCGTGCAGTCGCAACTCGCATTCTCGCGCGAATTTGAGCGCGAGGCCGACCGCATCGGTTTCGAGATTCTCAACAAAGGTGGCTTCGATGTTGCAGCCATGCCGGTGTTCTTTGAGCGCCTGCAACGCTCAACCCGTATTCTGGAGTCGAATGCACCGTCCTACGTGCGCAGCCACCCGCTGACCACCGAGCGCATCGCCGATACGCGTAACCGCGTTCAAAGCAGCGCGCTCGCCGCCGGGCAGGGCACCGGGCGCGGCACCGTCTACCGTTCCCAGGCAGATTCACTGACCTTTCATTTGGTGCGCGCCAAGCTGCGTGCGAGCGCAGATGATTCGATTGATGGCACGCGCGATGCCATCAAACACTTCACTACGCTGATCGAGAGCCGCACAGCAGTGCATGAGTCGTCCAACTACCTGGGATTGGCCTACGCGTACTTGCAGGCCAAGAACCCTGCCGCAGCGCGCACCGCCTATGCCCGCATTGCCAATAATGCAGCGCATCCGATGTATGCGGCTCTGGACGCGCGCATTCGCCGCGCCGCCGGTGATGCAGAAGGCGCGTTGGTGTTGTTGCGCAATGCACTGGCCCGGCACAGTGGTTCGCGCGCGCTCCAACTTGAATTGATCGTGAGCTTGCAAGAGGCCGGGCGTCATGCAGAAGCGCTGAAGCTGCTTGCCGGGCAACTCCAGTTGTATCGCAGCGACCCCAAATTGCATGAATTGCAATCAAAGAGCTACGCCGAAGAAGGCAAGCGCATGGCGCAGTATCAGGCGCTCGGTGAGTATTTTGTGCTGCTCGGTTCACTCCCCTCTGCGATTGAACAATTTCAGCTCGCCCGCTGCACGGGCGAAGCAGATTTTTACCAATCATCGATTCTTGACTCGCGCATTCGCGCCTTGTGGCAGCGCCTGCTCGACGAACGTGCTGACGAGGCCGCCTCGGGACGCGCACCACCGTCAGCCGAGAGTGGCGGCGCTCAGCGCCGGCCGGGTGTGGCACAGGGCATGCCCACGCGCTGCTGACGGCAACGCACACGCCGCCCCGCTGCGCGTCAGCGCCAGCCGCTAAAATGGCGGCCTATTCTTCCACTGAAGCCAACCATGCAATTTGACAAGGAAATTGACACCCGCGGCCTCAATTGCCCGTTGCCGATCTTGCGCGCCAAGAAAGCGCTGACGGAACTATCGAGTGGTCAAGTCCTGAAAATCACCGCCACTGACCCGGGCTCAGTGCGTGACTTTGCCGCATTCGCCAAACAGACCGGGCATCAACTCGTCGACAGCGGTGAAGCGCAAAAGGAATTTTTCTACTTTTTGAAAAAGAAGTAGCAGCCGCAAGCCAGCGCCACTCGTCAGCTGCCGCGCCCGTTTTCGAGGCATCAAGTAGCGCTAGGAGACTGGCCTTCCGCGAAGCGCATGAACAGGCCATATCGGCGGATCCAGACCGCTAAAGAGTCGGACCCGAAATCGCCCCGCCCAGCGCCGCCAGCCCCCAGGCAGAGGCCTGCGCATCCATCGAGAAATTGATGTGACCGGCCGCAGCGTGCTGGTCGCGAAAGATGCGCTCCATCGGCCCGCGCGTGTATAGGCCATTGGCCCCCGCCAAAGCGTAGAGCGTATCGACTGCCTCGGTGGCCAGATGTGCAACATAGGCGCAATTGCGTTTGTGCTTGAGGCGCATTTCCAGGCTGTGCTCGCCTCCTTGCGCAACAATGCGCTGCCCTTCAATGCAATCGGTACGCGCCAGAGCACGCGCCGCCTCGATCTGCGCGCCGGCGGTGCCGACACGCGTTTGCACCGTGTTCAGGTCGCGCATCTTGAGCGATGTGTAACTGGTGCTGCGCTCTTTCACCATCGACGTGATGGCGTCAAACATCGCCTGCGCATTGCCCACCATCGCGCCCGAAATGCAGTGCGCCGCGAGCGCGCTGAACGGTACCTGATAGAGTGGCTGCGGATTGCTTTTCCAGCCGGGGTAGGGCAGGCCGCGCCGGTGCAGGGTCATCGACAGCGCACGGTGCTCAGGCACGAAGATCTTGTCGCACTTGACCGAGCGACTACCGCTGCCGCGCAGACCCATCACATGCCAGTCATCGAGGATTTCGTAATCGGCTGCCGGCACCAGACACATGCGGTAGTCAAGAATCTTGCCGTCCGGCTTACCGTCCTCACGCACGATGCAGGCCAGCATGTTCCATCCTGAGGGGGTCACGCCCGACGAGAAATTCCACAGGCCGGACAGCTCGATGCCGCCGTCGACCAATCGACCGCGCCCCTGTGGGTAGGCGATGCCCGAGGCAATATAGGCGTCCGGGTCGGCGCTCCATACTTCTTCCTGCGTGCGTTCTTCATAGAGCGCCAGCATCCAGTGATGAATCGCGAGGTTGCCGAGAATCCAGCCGGTGGACATGCAGCCGCGCCCGATGATGTCGGCGAAGTCGAAAAACGCGACGCAATCAAGCTCCATGCCGCCCCAACGCTTGGGCTGCACGATACGCAGCAGGCCGGCGGCGTTGAGGTCGGCCGCATTCTCCGGCAGAAATTCGCCGGCCGCCTCACACTTGGGTGCGCGTTCACGCAACACCGGGATCATCGCTTCGGCGCGTTCGACCGCTTGGGCATAGGTCACGTTGGAGAAATCGGCGCGGGGCTGGGGCGCATTCATGGTCGGGATTCCTTGGCGCTTCCTCTAGTTGACACGCGGCATGTCGTTGTAGCTTTCGGCCCAGTCCGGCATGGTCTTGAGGTCAAAGAAATTGAGTTCAAGCGTGAGCCCGTCGGGGTCGCGCACGAACATCTGAAACAGATCAAACTCGGGCAACGCACGCGCCCACCAGTCGCACTTGATGCCGGTGAAGCGGCTGCGGAATTCTTCGGGGTCGGTCGCGGCGAATGCGATATGGTCGATGACGCCGGAGTTGTCGAGCGCGGCATGCTTGGGGGTGCCGCGATAGTAAATCTCGGAATTGGGAATGCCGTGCGGCGCCATGTGCACCCAGATCTTGCCTTCCCGGCCAAGCCAGTAGCCGGGAAACGGAAAGGTCGGGCGCGGCATTTCAGACAGCGAGAGTGCATCGCAATAAAACTGTTTGGTTTTTTCCAGATCATTGGCGCGCACGAGGTAGTGATTGAGGTCGATCAGGGGCATGTGATTCTCCTGTGAAAAGACAGAGTGGGAAATTCAAACACGGCACTGCTTCCAGCAGTGATCGGATACATGCTGAGCCGGAGACAACAGACACGCTACAGACACGCGCTGGACGAAGTGCCATCGGTCGTGGCTTACACAAGGTAAATTATCAATTGATTAGTTATGCTACCACTTGGCGCGAACGAAGACGACAGCAAGCATGCCGGACGGGCTCCGCGTCACCAGCACAGATATTTTGCAGTACGCGCGTTGGGACTCGCCCGGTCCCGGCCGACGGCTCCAGGCAGATTAAGCGTTGATGCCGCAATTTGCACGCGAGGGTGGCCCGGCCGGCGCAGGCACGCAAGGGCATGTTGTCACACGGGTCACTCCGCCGCCGCTACCGAATCATGTCGCACGGTGCAATGCAACATCAATTTGCGGCGGAGGTTGACAATAAACAATTCCCGCGCGCGCGGGGCAACCCTACAATGCTCAGCCGGTTGCATGGCCTGAACCACAAAGGAGAACGGGATGACAAAAAAATACAAGATTCTGATCATGGGCGCGTCTTACGGCTCGCTCCTTGCCACCAAGCTCGCGCTTGCCGGGCACGATGCCAAGATGGTGTGCCTGCCGGCCGAAGCCGAACTCGTCAATCGTGAGGGTACGCGCGTGCGCCTGCCGATCAAGGGGCGTGAAGGTCTGACCGAAATCGATTCACGCAAATTGCCCGGCAAGATCACTGCAGCTACGCCTGCCGATGTAAATCCGGCCGATTTCGACCTCGCCGTGCTGGCGATGCAGGAGCCGCAATACCGCTCGGCCGGTGTACGCGAACTGCTCGACAAGATTGCGAAATCCAAAACCCCGGCGATGTCGATCATGAACATGCCGCCGCTGCCCTACCTCGCACGCATACCGGGCCTCGTCGCCAACGACTACCGCGATTGCTACGCCGATGCCACGGTGTGGGACAGCTTTGATCCGGACTATCTCACCTTGTGCAGTCCCGATCCGCAAGCCTTCCGCCCGCCTGAAGAGGGCACGAACGTGTTGCAAGTGCGCCTGCCGACCAATTTCAAGGCTGCACGCTTTGTGTCGGATGCACACACCGGCATGTTGCGCGATCTCGAGCGCGACATCGAGGCTGTGCGCTTCGACACCGGTAGCGGCGTGATCGAGTTGCCGGTGAAACTGAAGGTGTACGACTCGGTGTTCGTGCCTCTCGCCAAGTGGAGCATGCTGCTTGCCGGCAATTACCGTTGTGTGCACAAAGACGGCATGCGCCCGATCAAGGACGCCGTGCATTCGGATATCAAAGCCACCGGCGACACCTATAACTGGGTTGCCGATCTGTGCAAGTCGCTCGGCGCTGCCGAGAAAGACCTCGTGCCGTTTGAAAAATACGCCGCCGCCGCCAATGGGCTCGCTAGCCCGTCTTCAGCCGCGCGAGCCCTCTACGGCGGTGCGCTGTTCATCGAGCGGGTGGACCGCTTGGTGCAGACAATTGCTGCCAAGCGCGGCAAGCACTCCGCCGTGGTGGACGAAGTGGTCGCGCTCGTTGAGGCGCAGCTCAAGGTTAATCGCGCGGCAGCGCCCAAATAGGGTTCAGGCCCAAGCCGCAAAGCCTGGGGATGCGCGACGCCGCTGCGGCGCGCATCCCCACAATGCTCAAGCCAAAGTAGCTTTAAGCGGAACCAGCCCGACGCGCCATGCAGCCGAATCAGCAAGATGTCCTGATCATCGGTGGCGGCATTGGCGGCCTCACGCTGGCGCTCGCACTGCACGCCCGCGACATTCCCTGTCGCGTGTTCGAGGCCGTCGCGGATCCCAAGGCAGTCGGCGTCGGCATCAACATCCTGCCCCACGCATCGCAGGAACTGGCGCAACTCGGCCTTGAAGATGCGTTGGCGCGGGTTGGCGTGCAGACCAGTGACGCGTCGTTTTTCAACCGCTTCGGCCAGTTGATCCATCGCGAACCGCTCGGGCGCTTCGCCGGCTATGCGCACCCGCAGTTCTCGATTCACCGCGGCGATCTGCATCAGGTGCTGCTCGATGCAGCGCGCGCGCGCCTCGGTGTCGATCGGATACAGCTCGGCTGGCGTTGCACTGGCTTCGTCCAGGACGAAGACGGCGTCTCAGTGTCATTCGACGACTTCAGCACCGGCGCAGCGCGCCCCGACCAACGCGGAAAGGCAGCGATTGCCTGCGACGGCCTGCACTCGGCGATCCGCAAGCAGTTGCATCCCGGCGAGGGCGAGCCGCGCTACTCCGGCATCAATATGTGGCGCGGCGTCACGCGCATGCAGCCTATTTTGTCGAGCGCATCGATGGTGCGCGCGGGCTGGCTCACGCACGGCAAGATGGTGATCTACCCGATTCGCAACCACGCCGATGGCACGCAGTTGATGAACTGGGTCGCCGAGATCGAAACGCCGCATTACAAGAAACGCGACTGGAACCGGCCCGGCAGTCTCGATGATTTCATCGGCAGCTTCGAGCGCTGGACTTTTGACTGGCTCGACGTGCCGGCGATGATTCGCGCGGCCGATGCAGTGCTCGAATTCCCGATGATCGACCAGGATCCACTGCCCTGGTGGACGCAGCGACGCGTCACCCTGCTTGGCGACGCCGCCCATCCGATGGTGCCACGCGGCTCGAATGGCGCGGGGCAGGCGATCCTCGACGCGCGCGCCCTCTCCGATTTGCTCGCCGGAACGGCAGATACGGCTGCAGCGCTCCAGACTTACGAGGCGCAACGCCTGCCGGCCACCAGCAAAGTCGTGTTGACCAACCGGCAAAACCCGCCGGATGCCATCATTCGCGAAGTGTTCGAACGTACCGGTGACAAACCATTTGAGCGCATCGAAGACGTGATCAGTGCAGCCGAGCTGACAGCGATTACGGACGGCTACAAGCGCGTTGCCGGCTATACCAAAGAGGGATTGGCAGCGCGCTAGCGGCCCTGGTATTCCGATGAGGCTAAGTCTGAAGCCCTTGGTACAGGCGGGTCCTGGCCGATAGGCCGTTGAAATCATTGGTGGGAGCGCCTTTCCGGGCTATGCTATGACCGAAATAATGCGCTCCGCAGAAGCCGGGATGGTAGACACGCGGGCACTCCGAGACGCGCAACCCGTCATGGGCACACTGTGGGTGGTTCAAACACCGCTCAGTCTTCGATGCGAATATGGGTAGTCGCCACCACCTTTTTCCATTTGGCAAGATCGTCGCGAATCAGCATGCCGAATTCGGCGGGGGTTCCGGGGCTTGCCGCGATTTCCTGCTTTCGAAGTATCTCCAGGACCTCAGGCAGGGCCAGCAACTTGGTGACTTCCGCGTTTAACCACGCAACAATGCCATGCGGCGTGCCGGCTGGCGCAAGCAGGCCATACCATAGGTCAAGACTGACGTTGGGATAGCCGAGCTCGGCAATGGTTGGCAAATCGGGAAGCGAAGGACTGCGCTGCGCACCTGTCGTAGCAAGCACCTTGAGTCTGCCTGCAGCCACGTGTGGACGCACCATCTCCAATGGCGCGATCATCACCAAAACATCACCGTTCACGTGGCCGATGACGGATGGCGGCATGCCTTTGTACGGTACGTGGAACAGGTCGACGCCGGCTTGCTGCTTGAATAATTCGGTAGCCAGGTGTGCCGGGGTTCCGGCGCCGGGGGTGCCGTAATTGACCTTGCCGGAGCGTGCCCTGGCGTAGGCAATCAATTCATTCACGTCCCGCACTGGCAACGAGGCGTGGATGGTGAGCAGGAATGCTCCGGCGCCAATTTTGATCACCGGCGCAAAGTCCCTGATCGGGTCGAACGGCACTGATCGTGTGCTGGCGGTAATCACCAAGCTATTCACCGCCATGACAAGCGTGTATCCGTCCGGTGCGGCACGGGCCGCCATCTCGGTGCCAATCAAGCCTGAGGCGCCGGCTTTGTTCTCGACAATCACGGCCTGTCCGATCCGCTCTGTGAGCTTGGCCGCGATCACGCGCGCAAGGGTGTCGACGCCGATTCCGGGCGAATACGGGACGATGACGCGGACCAGGCGCGCCGGATAACCCGCCGGCTTTTGGGCCAGCGCAGACGGCATACCCACCACCAACGCGGCAAGGGCAGCCAGCGCCAGTCTCGCAAATTCAACTATGCGCCACTGCTTGCCGTTCTGCAGCCCGGGCGCACTATCGCTCTTACCCGTGTTGGCTTGGCGCATGTTGTTTCCTCTGAGGTGGCGCGAACCAGGCTCTTGCTGTGATGTGGACCGATGGGTGCCGGGCATCAGTTTGAAATAATAATAAAGTATGATAATTTACGCGAGTCCATGAAACCAGTCAATAAGAGCAGCCCCTGCCGTGAATACCAAAACTGAAAACGTCACCGGGCGCAGCCAAGCGGTTTCGCTGACTCGGGTCGCGCGCGCCGGATGGACGGAAATCGGCGCCAGCACGCTCTCCGGGAAGCTGGTGGACCGGATCCGGTCTGCACTCATGTCCGGCGCTATCGGCAGCGGCGAATTTCTCGGCACCGAGACTGCACTTGCCAGCCAGTTCGGCGTTTCGCGCACAGTCGTACGCGAAGCACTGCGAATGCTTGAAGGGTTCGGCGTTGTTGACGTCCGGGCAGGCCGCAGCGGCGGCGTGTGGGTGGCGTCGGGCAACGCATCACTACTGGTCAATGCACTGGCGATCCAGCTCAAGCTGATTGGCATATCGCAGCACGAAATGCTCGACATGCAGGCAGCCATTGAGGTCAAGTCCGCGGAACTGGCGGCGCAGCGGCGCAACCCGGATGATCTGGCATGCCTGCGCGGCATCATCGCAGACCTGGTGCAACTGGAAAACCAGCCGGACCGCTTCACCGCGCGCTCCATGGATTTTCACATGGCGATTGTGGAGGCATCCCACAATCGCGGTCTGGTGGCGCAGTTTGCGGCATTGCGGCAACTGCTGTTGCCGGCCTACTCGGCGCACACGAACCCGCGCATCGCGCGGGCGGCGGTAAAGGCGCATCGGGCATTGCTCGACAGAATTGAACTTGCTGATTCTGGCGGAGCGCGCGCACAGATGGCGGAACGGTTGGCACAAATTCGCGCGCGCGGCTTCCTGGATACAAAGGCCGTTTAAGTTGCCCGGCGAACCAGAAGCACGCGGGTCAGATTCATTTGCGGGAAAAGGGAACGGATGCTCACAGAGGCGCAAAACAACCGCTTGACCCGCGTCGGACCCGGTCAGCCGGCAGGCGAAATGTTGCGGCGCTACTGGCATCCGATAGCAGCGCTGGACCAATTCAAACTCAATCCGGTTCAACCGGTGCGGGTTCTGGGAGAAGACCTGGTTGCTTATCAGGATCTCGGCGGCAGGTACGGTCTGGTGGATCGCCGCTGCGCGCACCGTGGCGCAGACCTGTCATATGGATTTGTCGAAAACCGGGGGTTGCGTTGCAGCTATCACGGCTGGCTGTATGGCGAGGGCGGAGCCTGCCTGCACCAGCCGTTTGAGGAGACCTTCAATCCGCATTCCAAGCGCCGCGAAGGCATGGGGGTAAAAGCGTATCCGGTAAAGGCGCTGGCGGGATTGTTGTGGGCCTACCTTGGCCCGCAACCGGCGCCCGAGCTCCCCGACTGGGAGCCGTTTTCGTGGAAAAACGGTTTCGTGCAAATCGTGTTTGCACAGGTGCCATGCAACTGGCTTCAGTGTCAGGAGAATTCCATTGACCCGGTGCATTTTGAGTGGATGCATACCAACTGGACTCAACGTTTGCGCAACGATACCGGCCCGTACGGTCCGGCCCACCTCAAGCTTCACTTTGAGCAATTCGACTACGGGTTCGTCTACAAGCGGGTGCGCGAAGATACCGACGAGAATCATCCGCTCTGGACGGTGGGGCGAACCTGCCTTTGGCCCAACGCATTTTTCCTTGGAGACCATTTTGAATGGCGCGTTCCGGTCGATGATGAGAACACGCTGTCGGTGACCTGGTCATTCTGGCGCGTCCCGCGTGAGCGCGAACCCTATGTGCAGGCGACCATTCCCTCATGGACCGGGCCAGTGCGAGACCCCGGCACCGGCCGCTGGATTTCGAGTCACGTCATCAACCAGGACATCATTGCCTGGGTGGGGCAGGGGAAAATTGCCGACCGCACCCGCGAAAATCTGGGAGCCAGCGACAAGGGCGTGTGGATGCTGCGCAAGCGCCTGTTCGAGGATATCGACCGGGTGGCACAGGGGATCGATCCGAGCGGGCTGATACGCGACCCGGCCATCAACCATCAGGTTCCGCTTCCGGTAGCCATGCGCAAAGTCCTGATTGAGGGGCTGCCGCTGGAGCAATACCTGCAGCACCCGATGTGGGGCAAACACATCCGCTGCTTTCCGTTTCACGCGGGGCAGCCCGCATCGGTAAAGCGGGCCTACGAAGAGGCGATGGGCGTCGACATGATTGACGAAGGCTTGGTCAACGTCTGAAGGATTTCAAATGGCAAAAATTGTCCTCGGATTGGGTACCTCGCATGGACCGATGCTGCACACACCGCCCGAGCACTGGAATCAGCGTGTCATCGCGGATCGGGCAAACAAGCAGCTTTGCTACAGAGGCCAACTGTATGATTTCGAGAGTCTCCTGGCACTGCGCAAGCCCGGTTTCGCCGCCCAAATGGAGCTTGAACATCAGCGCCAGCAGCAGGCACGCTGTCATGTGGCGATTCGCGTATTGGCCGAACGCTTTGCCGGGCAGCGGATTGATTTGGCTGTGATCATCGGTAACGATCAACGTGAGTTGTTTCTGGACGATGTGACGCCTGCCATCACTGTTTACCATGGCGAATCGATTCCCAACGTACCAGCAAGCGAAGAACAAAAAAAATTGATGCCGCCTGGCATTGCGATCGCCGAACCCGGGCATTGCCCGCCGCAGCCGGCTACCTACCTGGGGGCGCCGGCCTTTGGAGAGCACGTCATCCGCAGGCTGATGGCGGATGACTTCGACATCGCTTCTTCGATTCGGCTTCCGGCAGGCGCGCCGTGGCGCAACGGCATTCCCCATGCCTTTGGTTTTCCCTATCGCCAGATCATGCGCGACATGCCTCCGCCGAGCCTGCCGATCATTCTGAACGTGTTCTTTCCGCCCAATCAACCCTCGGTGAAACGTTGCCTGAAGCTTGGGCACGCACTGGCGCAAGCGATTGCCGCCTGGAGTGGCGACGAACGCGTTGCGTTGATCGGATCCGGTGGGCTGAGCCACTTTGTCGTCGATGAGCATCTTGATGCGATGGTGCTCGAATCGATGGCGGCCGGTGACGAAGCGCGGCTCACATCTCTGCCCGAGGAAATGTTTCAGTCAGGGTCGGGGGAAATAAAAAACTGGCTGCCCGTGGCTGCCGCAATGAATGATCTTGGCCTGCGCATGAAATTGATTGACTACACGCCGTTCTACCGGTCTGATGCCGGGACCGGCTCGGGCATGGCGTTCGCCTTCTGGCAGTGAAGAAACCATCATGCCCCGTTCAGGAGGCAGTCATCGCATCGTCGAACATGAGGAGAACCAGCGAATGATCATCGATTGCCATGGCCATGTCAGCGCGCCCGCTGAATTGTGGGCCTACAAAGCAAGCATCTTGTCGCATCGTGGTGCGCATGGCCGCGGCAAGGTGATTGTGACCGACGACGAAATTCGGGCAGCGGCAAACAAGGTCGAGATGGCGCCGTTTGGCCATCTCGATATGTTGAAGCGCAACGGCACCGACATGCAATTGATTTCACCACGCCCGTTTCAGATGATGCATAGCGCCAAGCCGGCGCGCGTGGTGCACTGGTTCACGGAAGAAACGAACAACATCATTCATCGCCAGACGCAGTTGTTCGCGGGCTTGTTCTTCGGCATTTGTGGATTGCCGCAGGTGGCCGGCGCGCCGATTGAGGAGGCGTTGCCGGAACTGACCCGCTGCGTGACGGAACTGGGATTTCACGGATGCCTGCTCAATCCGGATCCTTTCGAGAATAGCGGCAATGAGGCGCCGCCACTGGGTGATCGCTATTGGTATCCTCTCTATGAGAAGCTGTGCGAACTCGACGTACCGGCGCATATCCACGCTTCCGGTTCGCATTCCGAGCGTACGCCGTATACCGTCCACTTCATCAACGAGGAAACCATCGCCGTCTACGGGCTGGTCAACTCGGACGTGTTCAAGGATTTCCCGCCGCTCAAAATCGTCTGCTCACATGGCGGCGGCGCAGTCCCCTACCAGATTGGCCGTTTTCAGGCCAGTTCCATGCGCAAGCCAGGTGGCCAACGGTTCATCGACGGGATGATGAACCTGTACTACGACACGGTGCTGTACTCCGAGGGCGGATTGAAGCTGTTGATTGATCTGGTTGGCCCGGAGCGCTGTTTGTTCGGCGCGGAATGTCCCGGCATCGGTTCGGCGCTCAATCCAGAAACCGGCAGCACCTTCGATCATATCCGGCCCATCATCGAAGGATTCGATTGGCTTTCTGCGGACCAGATAAAAATGATATTCGAGGGTAACGCGCGCGCGTTGTTCAAGTTGCCTGTGTGATTCGGGACACCGCGTGCGGCGTGATGATGGCTACCAACGCGTCTCGGGCTATACCAAAGAGGGCCTGGCGGCGCGATAGGGTGGCTGGAAACCGTTGGTACAAGCGGTTCCTGGCGGGTCTACCAGCTTTGCCCGATTCGAAGCCAAATTACTCGCGTGTTGAAGTCTTTAAGGTGCGCGGGTTATTCCCAAGAGGGCCCGGCGGCTCGACAAGGCGGGCCTGAAGCCCTTGGTACAGGCGGATTCCGGCCGAGTAGCCGTGGAAATTCTTGGTGGGAGCGGCTCTCCAGCCTATGCCATCGCCGCAACAATTCGCTCCGGTGTCATCGGCATATCGCGCACACGCACCCCGATGGCGTTGAACACCGCATTGCCAATCGCCGCTGCCACCGGGCCGTGCGCCGCTTCACCGGCCCCCACCGAAGGAAGGTCGGGGCGCGAGATCAGGCTCACTTCGACGTCGGGCACTTCGGAAAATGTGAGAATCGGATAGTGCTCCCACGCATCGCTGGTGATGCGCGTGGTGTCGAACGCCACGGCTTCCTTGAGCGTCATGCTGGCGGCCTGAATCGCGCCGCCTTCGACTTGATTGAGCACGCCATCGGGGTTGATGACGAGGCCGACATCGACGGCGATCCAGAATTTCTTCACGCGTACCTCGCGCGCAACTTCGACGTCGGCAATCACTGCGCAGTAGGAACTGGTGTTTTTGTATTTGGCGAAGGCGATGCCGCGGCCAGTGCTGGCACCGCTTGCGCTGGTTGACGCATCGCTTGGTGCACCGCGCGCCGCGCCGTCTGCCGCACTGCCCCATCCCGCCATCTGCACCGCGCGTTCAATCACAGCTATTGCGCGCGGGTCGGTCAAGTGCCGCAGGCGGAATGCGACTGTGTCCTCGCCGCGTGCGTGGGCGATTTCATCGATGAAGGATTCGAGCGCGAACACATTGCAATGCGCGCCGAGCGAGCGCAGTGCCGAGGTACGCACCGGCATCGTCAACAGGCGATGGTTGGTGATCGTCCACGCCGGGAAGTTGTACAGCGGTACCGCGTTGCGCTCGGAGCCACCGCCGCTGGCGAGTGCCGCATTGACGGCAATCAGCGGCTCGAATGGCTTCTCCAGATGCGTGGCGGCTAGCAGGGCCGGCGTTTTGGCGCGGCCGGGGCGGGTGCCGTGGCCGTTGCTGGTGACGTCGTGTTTCCAGTGGACGATGTTGCCGTCCTGATCGAGCGCAGCTTCGAGGTCTACACACATGGCCGGGCTGAACGGTGCCCAGCCCAGCTCTTGCGCGCGCGTCCATTGCAGGCGCACAGTGCGGCCTGGTGCGGAGCGGGCGAGCAGGGCGGCGTCGTAGGCCACGTCGTCTGCGCCGTTGTGGCCGTAGCAGCCTGCGCCCTCAACGTGATGCACGGTGATGGAGGCCGCGTCGCGTGCGAACGCGAGAGCGAGGTCGGTACGCAGATTGAAAATGCCCTGGCTATGCGTCCACACTTCGAGTGTGCCTGACGGCGCCGCTTTACCGTCATCGCCGCTGTTGTTGCCTTGGCCTGCATGACCTGCTTGAGCCACTTGACCATCTGCAACGTGCCAGCACGCCAGGGCGCACGAGGGGCCAATCGAGGCATGTGCGATGAAGCCGCGCGAGTAACTTGCCTTGAGTCTGCGTGCCGGCGCGCCGCCCGGCGCCACACCGCGCTGGTCAACCACTTTCGTTTCCACAGGCTGGGCACGCAACCAGGCAGGCAGTTGAGATGCATCCGGCAACTCGCGCGTGGTGCGCCACGTGGCCGAATGCTCCAGTTGCGCCGCGGCGCGCGCCGCCTCCAGTTCGGACTCCGCGACGACGCCAAGAAAACTGCCATCGCGCACCACGGTGACCACGCCGGGCAGGGCGCGCACTTTGTCGAGATCCACCGACAGCAACTGTGCACCTGGCGCCGAGGGCCGCACCACGCGGCCATGCACCATGCCTGCCAGCACAAGGTCGTGAATCAGGCGTGGCGTGCCGAAAATTTTCTCGGGCAAATCACGGCGCGGTGCGGCGCTGCCAACCACGCTGTGCTGCGCAAAGGGTTTGGGCGCGAACGCGGGGCTTGCGTCTACGTTGAGATTGACCATGGCGGCGAGCGCGCTGTAATGGGTGACCACGTT
>JANLTL010000412.1:0-2067 GCA_031362905.1 Burkholderiales bacterium
GCAGAATTTTGCAATTCGCATCTTGCCTCGCTATCATAGGTAAAAGCATTAATCGGAGTTAGATCTGCTGGCCCACGGTCGCGGTTGTAGCCAGGGCGGGTAATCTGCTGCCAGTCGAATGTGACGCCAAACCCTTTGGCCGGTTCGAGTGTGTAGTAGATCTCGAAAATGCGCTCGTGCCCGTAATTGAGGCGCCCGTCGCCAAGAAAAAATCCCTGACCGCCAGCGGCCAGAAAACGCCGATGATCACCGGACAATCGATTGACGCCATATGACACGCCAATGGCGTCTTGTGCACGACCCCAGCGCGCGCCCTTGATTGACGCCGCCGCAAAGAGCGAGCGGTCGATTTCGGTGAAGGCATAGCTCTCGGTCTTGCCGTCGTGGGCGCCGCCACGCACCAGCACACGCACGTCGTTTGACAAGGATTGCTCAAAAGAGACGCCCCATCCAGCCTTGGTCTGCGGACGGCGCACGGCATCGAGCGCCGGCACTGAGCCGGGTGCGGCAGCGGCAAGCGCATCGGCAAATGACGCCATATGGGCAGCGTTGCGGAAGACGAATGCCTTGACCACCCCCGGCAGGCCGTTCCATTGATGACGCCGCTCGACTTCGGCCTGGTCACCATAGCGCTTCATGAAGCGGTAATCGATTTTGAGGCCATTCGATTGCTGCGGTTGCATGAAGCGTCCCGCGCGCAGGGTCCAGTCGTCCCAGAACAGCTCGCCCGCCGCACCCCAGGAAAATCCGCGTGCGTCGGCGGCGTAATCGAAGTGTCCATGATTGAGCGACGACCAGTTGAGAAACTGGGTGCGCCCATCGCCCGCAATCTCGCTGGTGCCGAACATGTCGGTGATCGACAGGTTTCCTGCCGTCAATACGAAGCGCCGCCTGTCGACCGTGCCGGCCAGTTGATTTTGGTCTGATTCGAGGTCCTCACGCGCGTCACTGCGCCCAGCGCCGAAGACGTCATTGAGCCTGGCAGTATGCCGGTAGAACAAACGTGCGCGGTAAAAGCGAATCTGCGACGAAGCGCTCTTCTGCAACTCGGCATTGGTCAATCCGCCCAGACCGGTGACATTGGAAAGCGGGCGGCCCTGAATGCCCTCCGGGTTGAAATAAAGCTCGCCATTCGCCCAGGGGCGCCAGCCGAGATAGGCTGTCACGGTCCACGTGTAGCTTAGTTCCGGCTCGGGGGAGAGACTGTTCGCACCGCGATAGCCGGAGCGAAAGCCCGGTTTTGACTGCCAGACATAGGTACTCTGAAACTTTGCGTCGGCGCTTTGCTCTTGGCTCCAAGCGAACCCGGAAATGAGAAAAAGGATGGTCGCAAGAATGGCTCTGGGAGCGGCTTTCATGGCAGTGATGGACCAGACATGGCTCTGGGAGCGGGTTTGCGGGAAGGCAGCAATGCGAAATGGGAAGGAATGGGAGATCGCGAGAACCCGCTGCATCTGGCGATGAGCGCCTTGCGGTAAGGGGCCTCGCCGCGCAGCGGACGCAACCGCAATTTTCGTTGCGGCGTGTGACACCAGTACTACGCCAGCTGTTTTTTACCAAGTAGAAACACCAGATCGTCACCACCGCTGACGCTGAGCCAGTTGAATGCCAATCGGGGAAAGCTAGCTTCAAGCGCAGCCCGATTGTGACCGAGTTCAACCACCAACTGGCCGCCACGTTTGAGCCGCGCAGGTGCTTCGCGCAGCAGGATTTTCACAAAATCGAGACCGTCGCGGCCACCCGCCAACGCCAGGCTTGGTTCCTTGCGGTACTCCTTTGGCAGTGCAGCCATGGCGGCCACATCGACGTAGGGTGGGTTGCTGATGATGAGGTCATAGGGCGCACTCTTGAGCCCCTTGAAGCCATCGGATTCGACGAGATGTACGCGCGACTCCAGCGCGTAGTCCTTGACGTTGCGGGCCGCCACAGCGAGGGCATCGCGCGACAGGTCAACTGCATCGACCTCGGCTTGCGGAAATGCCAATGCCAGCAAGATGGCGAGACAGCCTGAGCCGGTACACATGTCGAGAATACGCGCAACCTTGTGCGCTTGTGCGACCCACGGGG
>JANLTL010000427.1:0-3643 GCA_031362905.1 Burkholderiales bacterium
CATACCGCCTTTACAACACACTAAAATAAATTGGTCAAGTTATTTTCACGTGACGCCTAAGGGTATGGTAACTTCGTCGATTATCGTCATGTGGCCCGGCGCACCTGCAAACTTTGTCAGGCAGGCTGGCCAGCGGAGGCAGCACAGTGATTGAACGGATTCCCGAACTGGTCAACGCCGACCCCGCGATAACGCGCTGGGGCCGGCACCTGAACGACAGCTTCATGGTCGAAGTCGGCTCGCAGCAATACTTGCTCACGGTGCGCGCCGGGCAGATCGAATCGGTCGTCAAAGGGCCGCTGGTGCAGCGTGCGTGGCGTTTTGCGATTCGCGCGCGCGCCGAATGCTGGGAACAATTCTGGCAAAAGGTGCCAGCGCCTGGCTGGCATGATTTTTTCGCATTGCTGCGCCGTGGCGATGTCGCCTTTGAAGGTGATCAGCGCGTGCTGATGGCGCATCTGCTTTACATCAAGCTGGTGCTGGCCGCGCCGCGCAAGGTGGTGGCATGAACGCGCAAGTCAGGGCCCATGGCCCCGCCCACATCGAAGCCATCACCGGCCGCTACGCCCACATCGACATTGGTGGCACACCTCACCGTGTCTATTTTGAAGAAGCCGGGCAAGGCATACCGCTGCTGTGCCTGCACACGGCCGGATCGGACGCGCGCCAGTTTCGCGCAGTGCTCAATGACCCCGTCATCACGCAACACTATCGCGTGGTCGCGTTTGACATGCCGTGGCACGGCAAGTCGTCACCGCCGGCCGGATGGGAAAAGCAGGATTACCAGCTCACTACCGCCGCGTATACCGAACAGATCATGACGGTGGCGCAGGCCCTCGAAATGCAGCGCCCGGTGGTGATGGGTTGCTCGATTGGCGGGCGCATCGTGCTGGACCTCGCCATCACCCATCCCACAGAGCTGCGCGCTCTGGTCGGCCTGCAATCGGCGGCCTATGTCGAACGCTATTACGAATCGGCCTGGCTCAATCACCCTGAAGTACACGGCGGGCAGGCGTGCGGTGCCGTGGCCTACGGGCTGACATCGCCGCTCAGTCCCGATGCGCACCGCTGGGAAACCGTGTGGCATTACATGCAGGGTGGGCCGGGCGTGTTCACCGGCGATTTGTTTTTCTATCAAGTCGAAGGCGATATTCGCGCGCGCATCGGTGCCATCGACACCAGCGTCTGTCCGCTCTACATGCTTACCGGCGAATACGATTACTCGGCCTCGCCCAAGGACACCGAAGCGGCAGCCGCGCGCATCAAGGGCGCGAAGGTCACCATCATGAAAGGGCTGGGGCACTTTCCGATGAGTGAAAATCCGGATGCATTCCTTGCGCATTTGCGACCGGTGCTCGATGAGATACGCGTCACCACCCAGTAAGCATAGTGCCTTGAAACCCTTGGTGGAAGCGGCTGTTGGACTGCGGCCCGCCTTCGAATACCGCACACTGGACACTTCATGACCTCTTCTTCGCGCACCATCGTCGCCACGCCACTTGCCGCGCAAGACTTCGCTCCGTTTGGTGACGTAATCGAAGCCCGTGGAGATTCAAGCGACGCGAACCAGGGCCGCGCGCAGCGCTTTGATGCACCGATTGACATGGCGCGTGCCGGCGCACCGGATGCGCGGGGTGCAGGCGGCGTGGGGCCGGACGCCAGCGCGACCAGCATGCGCCTGCACACGGCGATCTACCGCATTCGCCAAAGTGCATTGCCGTTTGCACTCAAGTTGATGGAGCGGCACCCACTTTCGCAGCAATTGTTTTTTCCGAACTCAGGCGCGCGGTTTTTGGTGTGCGCTTGTCCTGCTCGGGGCGATGGCGAACCCGATCTGCATGCACTGTGCGCCTTCGTGGGTCAACGCACCCAGGGCATCGTGTGGCGCCGGGGCGTATGGCATTCACCGTTCGCGGCGCTCGACGCCGATGGTGACTTCCTGATGCAGCAGTGGCAGTGCGGCGGGCCGGCCGACTGTGAGGAGCGGCCGCTTGACGCGCCGGTCATGATTGAAGACCGCAGGGCGGCGCGTTGATTGCGGTCGGCATCATCTAGCGCGCCGGCACCGCCACGTAAGCAACGATCTCGATCTTCATCCCCGGCACCACCAGCGCCACGCCGGCGCTGGAACGGTTCGGATACGGCGGCTGAAAGAATTCGCGGTACACCGCATCAATCGCCGCCATGTCTGCCACGTCGGTCATGTAGATCAGCACCTGCGCCACGTCGGCCAGCGTCGCGCCGCCGGCTTCGACCGCGCGTTTGAGATTGACGAAGGTGAGGCGAGCCTGCTGCTCAATCGGGCCGGTATCGATGCTGCCGTCGGCGCGCACCGGGCCGTGTGCGGTGAACAGCAGGTTATTGGCGCGCACCATCCATGAAAAGGCTTGCTTCAGGGGCGGCAGGCCAACGTCGATCATGTCGTTCATCGCGCATGTCCCTTCATCTATTGTCGGCGGCAACCATGGCTGCAAGCCTCTTGTACCAAGGATCTTCACCGCTGCGCAGGGTGGTGTGGGTCTGAAAATGATCCAGGCCAATGCGTTCGTCACAGGTGACGGGAGCGGACTGCCGATGCAACAGGGCGCACAGCCGCCGGTTTGATTTGATCGCGCGCGCGCTGTCGTGCTCGCCAAACGTCAACGCAAACGGCACCCGATTGCCCGCCGCCCAGTACAAGGGGCTGAGCGTCGTATCAAGCACCGGATCGCAGTCTTTCAACACCGTGGTGTACACCCGCTCTTCAAGGCTGCCCGGTTGCGGTGCGGGGTCGTGCAGATCCATGATGCCGCTGATCGGCAAACAGCCGCGGATCATGCCTTCTCTCAGTCCTGCACCTGCCCGTTCGGCCATCCGCAGCACCGTCAGTGCCGCGAGATGACCGCCGGCAGAGTGGCCGGACAGATAGACCCGGTCAGCCGCACCACCCCATTGCGGCAAGCGCCGCTGAAGATCCGCGAGCAGCGACAGCGCATCCTCACACGCAGCCGGCAATGGCCAATCCGGCGCGAGACGGTAGGACGGCGCCACCAGCAGCATGCCCAGCGCCACGACGTGCGGCGCCATGAAGCTGACGTAGTCGCGGTAGCCATTGGTCCAGCCGCCGCCGTGCCAAAACACCAGCACCGGCAGAGCTGTACCCCTCACATTGGCACCCGCGCCTGCGGCACGCGGCGCGAAGACGTTGTAACACTGGTGTCGGTACGCGCCAAAGGCCAGATCGCGCTCAACCAACACAGCATCGGGCAAGGGCTCCCGCGCCCACCCCATCACCTTGCGCGCATAGGCATCGGCTGCCGCAAACGGCATGGGCGGCTGGTGGTCGGGGTCGTAGACCTCGCGGTCAGTCACGGCAGGCAAGCGACTCAGGCGACTCAATCAGCCTGAATTCCCGCCTCCTTGATCACCTTGCCGTAACGGCTGTGATGGTCGGCGTTGATGCGCGCCAATGCCGCCGGTTCACCGCCGACCGGCACCAGCGCAAGGGTGGTCATGCGCGCGAGCACATCGGGCATTTTCAGGATTTCGTTCACGTGGCCATTGATCACCTTGACCACATCGGCGCTCAAACCCTTCGGCCCCATGAAGCCCTGCCAGGCGCCCACTTCGACGTCTTTGACACCTGCTTCAGCCAGCGTCGGCA
>JANLTL010000434.1:0-8770 GCA_031362905.1 Burkholderiales bacterium
GCTCAAATGGCACTTGTTTTTAATGGTAGCACCATTTAGAATAATCGCTCCTTCACTTTCCGTCAAGCGTATTGGCCGCACATCTGCCTTGCGTTGACTCCGCCACCATGTCCACCACCACTATCGACTACTCCCGCTACGAATGCCTGAAGATCGAGAAGGAAGGCAAGCTCGCCATCGTCACCCTTAATCAGCCCGAAACCGGCAACCGCATTGCGCACAGCTTTCACGTCGAGTTGCAGGACATCTGGGCCGATCTGTCGCGTGACAAGGGGGTCAACGCCATTCTGCTGCAGGGCTCGGGCAAGTATTTCAGCGTCGGTGGCAACGTCAAGGGCATGCTGGAGCGTCCGGGCGGCGATGTGTTTGAAGAAGGCGAAATGATCGAGCCCACCGGCGGGCGCCGCATCGTGCAAAACATTCTTGATTGCGACCAGCCGGTGGTGTGCGCGATCAATGGCGATTGCATCGGCCTCGCCGCCACCATCGCGCTGCTGTGCGACATCACGGTGGCGTCCGAGACAGCGCGCATTGGCGACCCGCACGTGAAGATCGGCCTGGTGGCCGGTGACGGCGGCGCGGTGATCTGGCCGCTCTTGGTCGGCCCGAATCGCGCCAAGGAGTATTTGATGCGCGGCACCCTCATCAAGGGTGCAGAGGCGGCACGCATCGGGCTGGTCAATCACGCGGTGCCGGTGGAGCAGGTCTACGCCAAGGCGCGCGAGATTGCCGAAGAGTTGGCCAATGGCCCCACCTGGGCGATTCGCTGGACCAAACTGTCAGTCAACAAGCAGTTGAAGGATCAGTTCAATCTGATCATGGACACGTCTTACGCACTGGAAATGATGACATTCCAGACTGAAGACCACAAGGAAGCCGTGCGCGCCTTTGTCGAGAAACGCAAGCCGGTGTACAGCGGGCGCTGATCCACCATGGGCGACGCGCTACCCGGCCTCGTGTTCACGCCGATTCACACGCGGCGCGCCTTCGAGGAAATCTGTCAACGCATCCGTGAGCAATTGGCCGCGGGTGCTCTCAAGCCCGGGGACAAACTGCCCGCCGAGCGCGAACTCGCCCAACAATTGGGCGTCGGCCGCAATGCGCTGCGGGAGGCGCTGCGCAGCCTGGAGATTGCCGGCATCGTGCGTCTGCAAAAAGGCGTCAAGGGCGGCGCCTTCATCGACGAGGGCGACCCGGGACGCATGGACCAGGTGGTGCAGGACATGCTTTCACTTGGTTCGATTTCGATCGACGAGCTGACCGAGGCGCGCGTCCACATCCAGGACCTCGTCGTGCGTCTGGTCTGTGCACGCGCGACCAATGCCGACTTTGATGCACTCGAAGCCAACATCAGCCATACCGAACAGATGACTGCGGCCGGGCAGTTTCTCGACCGTGTCGAGTGCTCGCGCGAGTTTTATAGTCTTCTTGCGGCAGCCACGCGCAACCAGGTGTTGTCGATGATGGTGCATTCGCTGACCGAAATATTGATGAAGTTTATCTATGCGCGGGTAGCTGCCGGCGGCACGCCGCAACCGCGGCTGGTGGAAAAGCGGCGCGATTTTCTGGCCGCATTGCGCGCGCGTGACACCGTGCGCGCCACGCGCCTGATGACGGCCCATCTCAAATCGGTCCATGTGCTGCTCAAGCCTGCCGTCCCCTCTACCAGGAAATCAACATGACCCTCGCCGCAAATCACCCTGAAGGTGATGCCCTCACAGGCATCCGCGTGCTCGATTTCACAAGCATGATTGCAGGCCCCTACGCAGCGCGCCTGCTCGCTGACGTCGGCGCCGACGTGATCAAGATCGAGCCGCCCGGTGGCGAAGACATGCGTCAGCGCGCGCCGCTCCAAGACGGCCACAGCCGCTACTTCGGCCAGCTCAACGCCGGCAAGAAGAGTGTCACGCTGGACCTCAAAAAGCCCGAAGCACAGGCGATGGCGCGGCGCATGGCAGAGCAGGCCGATGTCGTCGTCGAAAATTTTCGTCCCGGCGTGATGCTGCGCCTTGGGCTGGACTATGCCACCCTCGCCAACATCAACCCGCGCCTGGTGTATTGCTCGATTTCGGGCTACGGTCAGAGTGGCGTCTCAGCCGGGCGCCCCGCCTACGCACCGGTCGTGCATGCGGCAAGCGGCTTTGACACCACGCTCGCGCGCTATGCCGGCAATGGCGCAGACGCTGCGGGCACGCGCAGGCGGCCGGCAGCCGGTGCCGTGTTCATTGCCGACGTGCTCGGCGGCATCTATGCGTGCTCGGCGATCCAGACGGCTTTGCTGCAGCGCGCACGCACTGGCACGGGCCAATTGGTCGATGTAGCGCTGATGGATTGCATGCTTAACCTGCTGGTGTACGAGCTGCAGGAAGCGCAAGCGCCGCCGATGCCGCAACGTTTTGCCTACGGCCCGATCCGTGCCGCCGATGGCGACCTGCTGATTGCGCCGATCACCCAACGCAACTTTGCCGCCCTGTGCGATGCCATCGGCCGGCCTGAACTGAAGACGGATGCGCGCTTCGCCACCATTGCGGCACGTTCGCGCAACTGGTACGGCCTGATGGCGTGCGCCGAGACGTGGGCAAGTTCACGTACGGTGCAGCAATGCGTCGCCGAGCTCGACGCCGGCGGCGTGCCCTGCTCGCACTATGGCGAGCCGGTCGATGGCCTGAACGATCCCGACCTCATCGCACGCGGCAGTTTTGCCAACGTCACTGATGGCGCCGGCTGCTTCAAAGGCGTGAATGCGCCCTATCGCATGTCGGGCACCAGGGCCGACTTGGGGGCGACGGTGCCGGGCACGGGTGAGCACACGCAGGAGATCTTGCGCGCACTGCTGGGTCTGGACGATGCTGAATTTGCCAGAGCCCAGTTGGCCGGTCTTTTCGGCCAGCCACGGTAAACGCGACCGCCTGAGTGTCGCTGGTGCCGACGGTGCCGACGGTGCCGACGGTGCCGATCTTGCCAGCACCGTGGCGCCAATAGGCTTACAGCCGGATTACACCCAGCTTATACCCGTCCGCGCGCGACAAACGCGCCGCGCTCTTCGCGCTTGAAGCCGCCGCCGAAAGATTTTCCGGTCTTGGCAAACCCACCCGGTTTGGGCGCGCCATACGACTTCTCGCCGAAAGGCTTGGCGCCAAATGGCTTGGTGGCGCCCGTCGCGGTACGCGCATAGCCGCCCGGCTTGGCGCCGGGTTTGGCACCGCGGCGCGCCGGATGCTTGCCGCTGCGCTCTTCAGTGATCTTCGGCTCCAGCCCGGCGATCGCCTCAACCTGGGCACGCTGGCCAGTGAAGCGCTCGATCGAGCGCATCAGACTGCGCTCGCCCGGATTGACCAGCGTCACTGCTGTGCCGGTACGGCCGGCACGGCCGGTGCGACCGATGCGGTGCACGTAGTCTTCTGCCTGGCGCGGTGCGTCGAAGTTGATGACGTGGCTGATGCCAGCCACGTCGAGGCCGCGCGCCGCCACGTCGGTGGCAACGAGGACGCGGGTGCGGCCGTCATGCATGCCTTTGAGGGTGCGGTTGCGCTGGCCCTGGTTCATGTCACCGTGCAGTGCTTGTGCGGAGAAACCCTGGTCGCGCAGCAGGCCGGAGAGGTCATCGGCGCTGCGTTTGGTCGAGGTAAACACCAGCGCCTGCTGGATGTCGGTGTCGCGCAGGATGGCGTCGAGCAACTTGTTCTTGTGCGTCATGTTGTCGGCGAACATGAAGCGCTGCTCGATCTTGCCTTTGAGTTCGGGTGTGGTGGTGATTTCGATGCGTTTGGCGTCCTTGGTGATCTTCTTCGCCATCTGGCCGACCACGCCGTCAAGCGTGGCCGAGAACAGCAGGGTCTGGCGCGAGGTCGGGGTCTTGGCAACGATGGCCTCGATGTCTTCGATGAAACCCATATCGAGCATGCGGTCAGCCTCGTCAAGAATCAGCACTTCGAGGCGACGAAAATCGATGCGACCGCGCTCCATGTGATCCATCAGCCGTCCTGGCGTGGCGACCACCACATCAACCGGGCCTTGCAAGGCTTTCAACTGCACCGGGTAAGGCATGCCGCCGACCAGGCAGGCGACACGGAATTTTTTGAGCTTGTGCCCGTAGGTGTAAGAGGCCTTGTCCACCTGCAGCGCGAGTTCACGTGTCGGCGTGAGCACCAAGATGCGCGGGCCGTTGCTGCCCTTGACTTTGCTCTCTTCGGTCAGACGGTTGAGACTGGGCAGCATGAAGGCTGCAGTCTTGCCACTGCCGGTGTGCGAGGACACCAGCAGGTCACCGCCGGTGAGCGCGGCGGGAATGGCCTGCATCTGCACGGCAGTCGGCGTCTCGTAGCCGCTCGACTTGAGCGAGTTGAGAATGATGGGGTGCAGGCCGAGACCGGCGAAGGGGGAATCCGCCGCGACCGGTGCCTGGACCGCAGATTTGGCGAATGTCCCGGTCTGCGGTGCCGCAGCAATGTGAACCGCCGTCGTGTTGTCAGTCCGGCTCGCCGATGTTGCGGCGAAATGCGCCTTCGACGCAGCGATAAAGTTGGGGGTCGACGGCGCGACAGCGTTGGCCGCAGCTTGCGCCGCGATTTGATCAATGATGCTCATTTCTTTTCCTTTTCATCCGCCACGCTTGCTTGAAAGCATGGCGAAAAGCATCCGCACCGGATGTGGGTAAACATCGCGGTACGGAACCACAAGTCGCTAACTGGGCAAGGCCCCGTTCAGTGCTGCGAACGGCAAGGCTATGCGATGGCGCGACGGAACATCGGATATCGGCACCAAACCTGTAGCCGCTATGCCGGTCCGCCGTAGCAGCCGAAGTGGCGTGCGGGAGGGGGCTTGACGAAAAGGGTCGGAGACGAAGGGGACCTTACAGCTTGTCCCTCAGCGAATCGACTGCAACCAATTGACTAGAAACAACTTTTATTGGATTTGATTCGCCTTAACTTCCACACAACGTGCATATATTGCATTGCACAAACTGAACTATACGCGAATCGGGCGGCCAAGGCGAGCATTATTTTTGGCTCGTCTCTCAAACCCTGGAAACCTGTAGTTTGAACTTTAAATGTTCAAATTACAGATTTTATGGTATCCTCAACAAATGATTGTCCGCACCGCCAGTGCGCATTTGCGCCATCTCGCCACGCTCTATCCAGCGGTGACCATTACCGGTCCGCGCCAGAGCGGTAAGACCACGCTCGCGCGCACTGTATTTCCGCACCTGCCGTATGTCAATCTCGAAGCGCCGGACACATTACGGCTGGCGCAGGCTGACCCGCGCGGCTTTCTGGCGCAATTTCCAGATGGCGTCATTCTCGATGAATTTCAACGCGCGCGTGAACTGGCGTCCTACATTCAGGTGCTGGTCGACGAAGACCCGCGCCACGGGCGCTTCATCCTCACTGGCAGCCAGCAGTTCGAGGTGATGAGCAAAGTCAGTCAATCCCTCTCAGGGCGGGTCGGCTTGATGCGCCTGCTGCCGCTCTCATTTGAGGAAATTCGCACCAGTGGTGTGAACACGGACAACGCAGCCCAATGGATGTTCAGCGGCTTTTATCCGCGCATCCATGACCGCAAATTGCCGCCGGCACAGGTACTGAGCGATTATTTTTCGACCTACGTACAGCGCGATCTGCACGAGTTGCTCAATGTTCCGGACCTCTCGACGTTTGAGAATTTCGTGCGTCTGTGCGCGGGCCGCACCGGCCAGTTGCTGAACCTCAATAATCTGGCGCAAGACCTGGGCATTTCGCACACCACTGCAAAGCGCTGGATCACGGTATTGCAGGCCAGCTACATCGTGCATCTGGTACAGCCCTATCACTGGCGCACCACCAAGCGCCTGATGAAGTCACCCAAGCTGTATTTTTATGACACCGGCCTGGCCGCGTGGCTGATCGGCCTTCAGTCAGCGCAGCAAATCCTCACCCATCCGCTGCGCGGCGGCTTGTTTGAAAACATGGTGATGATGGAAGCGCTCAAATTCCGCTGGCATCGCGGCCTGCGCAACAACCTGTTCTTTTACCGCGACAGCGACGGCGCCGAAATCGACCTGCTGCTCGAATTCGGCCACGGTGTCTACCCCATCGAGATCAAGGCGGGCGCAACCATCAACCCCGACTACTTCAAGGGCCTCAGGCATTTCGCCAAGCTGGTCAGCGCTGCGCCCAATGGCGGCGGGCTGGTCTATGGCGGCAGCGCGCGCTGGCTGCACAGCGGCACGCAGATTGTGCCGTTTGATGATGTCGATGCCTTGATGAGCGCGTGCGGGGCGAATGCATGATGGGATTTTGAAAAGATATCCAATTTTCTAATTGATTGTATTGATGTTTTCATTTTGTATTACAATATGTAATCCGTTTTGTACTGCTTCCAATTTTTCCATCATGTCTTCCGCCATTCTCTCATTCCGCCCCGACGCGTCGACGCTCCATTCGCTGGACAGCATCGCCACGCTCACCGGCATTCGCGACCGCTCGACCGTGCTGCGTGAGGCGATTCGCGTCTATGAAGAACAACTGCAACTGTCTCGTATGGTGGCTGCGTGCGCGCAGCATGCAAACGAGAGCGAAGCAATGGCCGAGTCATTCAGCGCCGCCGACGCTGATCTGGACGCATGACGCTCGCGATTCGCCGGGGCGAAATCTGGCTGGTTGATCTCAAGCCGCAAGTGCATCCCGAGGAGCCATCCAAGCTGCGCCCCTGTCTCGTGCTGCAGGAAGACAGCGTCAATGCGGTGCATGGCACGATCATCATCGTGCCGGTATCGTCCAGCAGCGAGCGCAGCTACCCGTCAGATGACCCGGTGCGGGTGCATTTGGGCGCGTTTGCCAAAGCGCCTGGGGACGCACCGGAGCATTCGTGGGCGCTCGCTGACAACGTACGCGCGATTTCCAAACGGCGCTTCATTGGCGATGCAGCCATCCACGTTTGCCCGACGGCGGCGATGAAGAAAGTGGAGCTTGCACTCAAGGTCTTGATGCGCTTGCGTTAGCGGCATCGCGTGATGCCTCCGGCAACACAATTTCCGCGCAGCGCCTCTGCCACTACTGCTTTTTCCAGCCCGCTTCCAGCTCGTCAAGTTTTCGCTCGAAGATCGGCCACCACCAGTCAGTCTTGGCAATTACGAAGTGGTCACCGCCAGGAAGTATGTGAAGCTCGGAGCCGGGGATTTTTTCCAAAAGCTCAGCATTTCTGCGGATATGGTTCACCGAATAAAAGTTATCGCGATCTCCATAAAAAGACAGCACAGGAGCTTTACCAAGTTCGCCGTAATTTTTAAACGCCTCCAGATTGAAATGATCGAGACATCCTTCGGAGTACCAACCACCAACGAAGTTGACAACCATATTTGTCTCAGGAGTTTTTGCGCCCAAAAATACAGAGAGATAGGCACCGCGAGACTGCCCTGCCAATATCAATTTGAAAGAGTCAATGGCAGGATCTTTTTTGAGGGTGGCAAGAGCGGCTGTCACATCTTCGGAAGCTGAACTGATACCGCGTTGCCAACCTGCGTGGTCGCTGCAGCTCACAGGTTCTGCCTTGTTGGCGGATGCATCCGATGCACGCGTGCCTTGGCGATTGAATCCTTTTCGAAACGTGTATGCAACCACATACCCGCGATTCAGTGCGTTCAGAAAACGAATAGGGCTGGCAGGAAAAGCAGTGCCGCCAAGTTGCGAGCCGTGACTGATCATGATGAGCGGCGCTTTTTCGAACTTTTTCTCGACCGGCTTCCAGACAATGGTCGAAATGGTAAGCGGACGAATATCAGTGGAGAAAAAGCCAAAGTCATATGGCACCTGAACGGGATGAACTTCTTCCGTGTATTTGACACCCCGAATTTCCTTAACTTCCTGGGTGGCGCCCAAGTGCGGAAACAGTGTGAGTAGAAGAACTACAAGAATTCGTGAAAACATGGCTACCTCGCTTCTTTTGTCCTGTGTCAGAGGGGAGATCACGGTCGCGCGCCGGTCACGCCGTGACCATAACTCATTAGTCAATTTCCGTTCAGCACATCGTCAGCGAAGAATTGGACGCCCGATACGCACATCAACTTGATACAGACGCGCCGGACTTCTTCAATGCGGCTGCCCTTCTATAAAGCGTGCGGGTCAATCAATCAGCTTGCCGCCTACGCGAAACGGATACGGCCCGCCAAAATCGCCGAGCACCGCCGTATGCGTAATGAGTTGCTTGCCGTTCCACCAGTGCAACTGATATCCGGGCGGCTCCATCACGAAGTTGTCGGGGCTGGGCGAACTCAGGTCGAGAGCAACCTGATGCGCGGGGCTGGGGCAAGTGGAGGCGAAGCTGCCGCCGAAGCGCGCCTGAATTGAGCGGTGCAGATGACCGCACAACAGGCGCTCGACCTGCGGGTGGCGCGCAACAACGGCTTCGAGCGCGTCACTCCCCTGCAGGCCGACCTTGTCCATGTGGCCAATGCCGGTGACGAAAGGCGGGTGATGCATGACGATGACGGTCGGCTTGGCAGGCGCAGCGGCCAGGGCGCGGTCGAGCCAGTCGAGGCGCTCGGTGCATAGCAGACCGTCGCCCTTGCCAGGCACGACGGTGTCAAGCGCGACAATGCGCAGCGGCAAATCCTCAATCACGAATTGCACGAACGGCTGCCACTGACGCAGATAGCCATGCGCGGGAAAGCCGCGCCGCAGCGCTGCGCGCTCGTCGTGATTGCCGGGAATGAGATACAGCGGCTGGCCCGACTGTTCAAGCGGTGCGAGCAGTTCGCGCAGCAACGCGTATTCCTCGTCGGTGCCCATATCGA
>JANLTL010000473.1:0-2688 GCA_031362905.1 Burkholderiales bacterium
CCTCAAAGGGGATCAGATAGGGGTTTACATAGGCAAGACCGACCACAAAGCCCACCGCGACCAGGTTGTTTTCGAGGTGATACAAAAACGAGCCGCCATAAGTGGCGTTGTTGAGCGGCCAGCCCGCCGTAAGCACCACAAGGCCAGGCACATGCTTCTCTGGCGCGACCTCCCACAATTCCTTCAGGCCGATGCCGTAGACCTGCGGGTCAACGCCATCGCGTAGATGGAAGCGCTCCATTAACTGCTTGCCAAGGTGGCCGCGGCAACCCTCGGCGAAGATGGTGTACTTGGCGTGCAGTTCCATACCTTCCTGAAAGGCGTCAGTGGGCTGGCCGTCGCGGGCGATGCCAACGCTTCCGGTGGCCACACCTTTGACCGCACCGTTCTCGTTGAACAGCACTTCCGCGCCAGCGAAGCCCGGATAAATTTCAACTTCGAGTTCTTCCGCTTTTTTCCCCAGCCAGCGGCACACATTGCCCAAGCTCACTACGTAATTGCCATGGTTGTGGAAATTGCCTGGTAGAGCAAAATTGGGTACCTTGAAGCCGCTCGCTTCGGAGAGAAACAGGAAACGGTCTTCGGTGACGGGCTGGTTTAGCGGCGCGCCGTCTTCTTTCCAGGACGGCCACAACTCGTCGATGGCAATCGGGTCCATCACTGCGCCTGACAAAATGTGGGCGCCGATCTCGGAGCCTTTTTCGATTAGGCAGACGTTGATTTCGCTGCCTTTGTCTTTGGCCAATTGCTTGAGGCGAATGGCCGCAGCCAATCCGGCCGGGCCGCCGCCGACGATGAGTACGTCGTATTCCATCACTTCGCGGGTCATGGGGTTTCCCTCGTAAGGTTGATTGCCTGCATTGTCGTTGGGGCGGCTAGAGCGCGCAATCCAAACGCGCGGCAAGGATAGCGCGTGTCAGGCTCGACCACTCATGGCGCGCTCAACGCTGCCCGGTATTGACCTGGCCGAGCACGTCCGGAAATTCGCGCGGCGCGCAGCGCCAATACTGTTGCGGCGCACTGACCGAGGCACCAAGCGCTGCAGCCGCGTGCCACGGCCAGCGCGGGTTGTAAAGCAGGGCGCGCGCTAACGCCACCATGTCGGCTTGTCCCGACGCAATGATCTTTTCGGCCTGATGCGGGTCGGTGATGAGACCCACTGCCATGATGGGCAAGCCGGGTACCGCTTTACGAATCGCCTCCGCAAACGGTACCTGATAGCCCGGCCCGAGCGTGATTTTTTGCAGCGCCGGTGCGACCCCGCCTGACGAGCAATCGAGCCAGTTGCAGCCGCGCGCATGCAGCGTCTGGGCAAGCACGATCGATTGCGCCACGTCCCATCCACCTTCGACCCAGTCCGAGACGGAAAGCCTTACGCCAAGCGGCTTATGGGCCGGCCACGCCGCGCGTACGGCATCGAATACTTCGAGAATCAGGCGCATGCGATTGGTGGTTGAACCGCCATATTCGTCGCTGCGCTGATTGGCAACGGGCGACAAAAACGAATGCAGCAAATAGCCATGCGCGCTGTGCAGTTCGAGCGCGTCGATGCCGAGCCGGTCAGCGCGCTGCGCAGTGGCGGCGAATTGGGCCACCACGTTCCTGATTTCGGCAACACTGAGCGCGTGTACGGGTGCTTCGCCGGGCAAATGCGACAACGCCGAAGGACCGGACGGCAGCCACGCACCGGGTTCACCTTGCGGAATTAACATGCCGCCGTTCCAGGGTTCGTGACTCGACGCCTTGCGTCCGGCATGCCCGATCTGCAGCGCAACCGGAATATCGGAATGCTGGCGCACCGCGGCCAGTACGCGTGCCAGGGCTGCTTCATTGGCGTCGGAGTAAAGACCGAGGCAGCCCGGCGTGATGCGGCCTTCGGCAGAAACGGCGGTAGCCTCGATGAATAGCAGGCCAGCGCCGGAGATCGCCAGTTGACCCAGGTGCATCAGGTGCCAATCCTGCGCGCTGCCGTCGAGGGCAGAGTATTGACACATCGGTGAAACGACAATGCGGTTGCGCAGGCTGAGCGCGCCCAGCTGGATCGTGGAAAACAATGGGGAGGACAAGGTGTGAGCTCGCGGGTGGGTGGGGCGGGAGTGGGAAGAACGGGCAAAGCGCTTGCCGCTTGCGCGGCGGGCCTGATGTCGGACGGGAGCAACAAGCGGGGAAACAGGAAGGAATTGTAGCGGCTGTAATTGCCATTACACTGCGCTCCTTTCCCTCACTGGCTTGACGCATACATGGCATACGAAATGGATCTTTCCGGCAAGGTGGCGCTGGTGACAGGCGCCTCGAGCGGCTTGGGTGCGAGGTTTGCGCGGGTACTGGCCGATGCCGGGGCGACGGTGGCGCTGGCTGCGCGCCGCACCGAGCGGCTCAAGGAACTACGCGCTGAAATCGACGCCGAGGGTGGCGAAGCGCACGTGTACCGGCTCGATGTTACCGACCTTGCCAGTGTGCGCGCCTGTATCGCGCAGGTCGAAAATGACCTCAAGAAAATTGACATCCTCGTCAACAACTCCGGTGTGTCGGCCACCGGACGCATTGTCGACATGACCGAAGAAGACTACGACTTCGTCATGAACACCAATGCCAAGGGCGCGTTCTTCGTCGCGCAGCAGGTGGCCAAGGTAATGATCGCGAAGAAAACGCCAGGGCGCATCATCAATATCGCCTCGGTGGCGGGCA
>JANLTL010000493.1:0-7950 GCA_031362905.1 Burkholderiales bacterium
CTCAATGAACATCGGCCTGATGATGCCGCCGATTGGCGTCGGCTTCTACGTCGCCTGCCGGATTGGTGACGCCCCGCCGGATGAAGTGATGGGCGCGATCTGGCCCTATCTCGCGGCGCTGCTTGGCGGGCTGCTGGTGATTGCTTATGTGCCGTGGTTGTCTACGGTGGCGCTTTGATATCTGCGTCAGCATGGTGCAAATGTCAATCAGGAATGGCCTGAAAACCCTTGGTGGATGCGGGTTTCAGAGTATGTTCCGCACCAGCCCACACCCGCCCGCTCCTGGAGCGGCTTTGGCAAATTTGAGGAATTCGAGCCGATGGCGTCCAAACTGACAGGTACACAACTGATGGTCAATGCACCGCTTGCGCGCGCGGTGCTGGTCAAATCGAAACCGGCCAATGCAAAATCGGGCAAATCAGGTGCGGGAAGATCAGGCACCGGAAAATCTGGGAAGGTGCCGCCGCGGGAGCCCAAGTTCTCGCGCACCCATGTCCCCAAGGATCTGTCACCGGTCGAGTGGCAGCGCGCCTTGCGCCGGCAGTTTGGACGCGAACAGCTGTTCGGCCTGGAGAACACCGGCATCGAGCCGTTCTTTTCCGAATACCGGGTCAGCAATACGGAATCGAAATCGCGCTATTACGTGGCGATACGGGGCCTCAATCCCGGCGACAATTTTTGCGCTTGTCCGGATTACGCCACCAATGAGCTCGGTACCTGCAAGCATATTGAATTCACACTCGCGCATCTGACCAAAAAGCGCGGTGCCAAGACTGCGTTTGCAGGCGGCTACCAGCCGGTTTTCTCGGAACTGTATTTGCGCAACGATGGTGTGCGCAGCATTCATTTCCGCGCCGGCACGGATTGCCCGCAGGCGGCCCTCGCGGCGGCCGCAAAGCTGTTTGATGCTGGGTGCAACTGGCGGCTGCCGCCCGCGCGTTTTGCCGGGTTGGAGCCATTCATTGCGCTGATGGCGGCTGCCGGGCACGAACTGCGCGCCTATGACGATGCGCTCGATTTCGCCGCCGGCCAGCGTGATGCGGCACGCCGCGCCGCCTTGTTGCAGGAGCAATTTCCCGGCGGCGCCGAAGACGCCGGGCTGGCGCAATTGCTCAAGGTGCCGCTTTATGCCTATCAGGCGGAGGGCGCACTGTTTGCCGTGCGCTGCGGCCGCGCCCTGATCGGCGACGAGATGGGGCTGGGCAAAACGATCCAGGCGATTGCCGCAACCGAAATCCTGGCGCGGCATTTTGGCGTGACGCGCGTGCTGGTGATTTGCCCGACCTCACTCAAGTATCAATGGCAAAGCGAGATCAAGCGTTTCTCCGGGCGTGACGCGCGCGTGCTGGCCGGTGGCCGCGCGCAGCGGCAAAAGGACTACGCAGAAGACGGCTTCTGCAAGATCACCAATTACGAAAAGCTCAAACCCGATCTCGACTTGATTGCCGCCTGGGGACCCGATCTCATCATCGTCGATGAAGCCCAGCGCATCAAGAACTGGAACACCATCGCCGCGCGAGCGCTGAAGCGCATCGACAGCCCGTATGCCGTGGTGCTCACGGGCACGCCGCTGGAGAACAAGCTCGAAGAGCTGATCTCGATTGTGCAGTTCGTCGATCAGCACCGTCTTGGCCCCACCTGGAAACTGCTGCATGAGCATCAGGTCAAGGACGAGACCGGGCGCGTCACCGGCTACACCGCGCTGGAGAAAATCGGTCAGACCCTGGCACCTGTGATGATCCGCCGCCGCAAGGCCGAGGTGCTGCGCCAATTGCCGGCGCGCCGCGATCAGACCCTGCTGGTGCCGATGACCGAAGCGCAGATCAGGTTTCACGAGGAAAATGCCGATACCGTGGCGCGCATCGTGCAGCGCTGGCGCAAGACACGCTTCCTGTCCGACCGCGATCAGCGCCTCCTCACGTGCGCCCTGCAAAACATGCGCATGAGCTGCAACAGCACCTATCTGCTCGATCAAACCAGCGACCACGGCGTCAAGGCTGACGAAATTGCTGCGCTGCTTGATGATCTGTTCGTGCAGCCCGAAGCCAAGGCGGTGGTGTTTTCGCAATGGACGCGCAGCCACGATATCGTGATCCGCCGCCTCGAAGCACGCGGCATTGGTTACGTCAGTTTTCACGGCAGCGTACCGTCGGAGAAGCGGCCTGCGCTGGTGGAACGTTTTCGCAACGATCCGGACTGCCGCGTGTTTTTGTCTACTGACGCAGGCAGCACCGGCCTGAATTTGCAGCATGCCTCCACTCTCATCAACATGGATCTGCCGTGGAACCCGGCAATCCTGGAGCAGCGCATCGGGCGCATTCACCGCATGGGGCAAAAGCGCCCGGTGCAAATCGTCAATTTCGTTTCCAAAGGCACCATCGAAGAGGGCATGCTCTCGGTGCTGGCGTTCAAGCGTTCACTGTCGGCCGGCATTCTCGATGGCGGCAGCGGCGATGTGTCGTTCGGCGGCTCGCGCCTGAACCGCTTCATGAAGGATGTTGAGAACGTCACCGGGCGCATGGGCGAGGGTGCGGCGGTGACGCCGGAAGAAGAAGCGGGGCATGCGGGTGCGGATACGGCAACTGCGCCGGATCAGGCCGAAGCATCGCAGGGGGCCCAAGAGCATGCGCAGGCACAAACCGGGCCGGATGCGCAACAAAACGGGCGCGTTGATCTGGTCAAAGACCCGGCTGGGCACGCCAGTGCTGCGTCAGGTGCAGATGAATCAGCCACCAGTGCATCAGGTACGCCAGCGCCTCAAACCGCAACCGGGGAACGGGCGGACGCAGCCTATCCGGGGGCAGCGCCGGCTGACCCCTGGCAACTGCTGGCCCAAGCCGGTGCGCAACTGATCTCCGCATTCGCCGTTGCCAATGATGTGAATGCCCCGCCGCATCCCTGGGTCAAGCGTGACCCCGCCACCGGCACAGCAAGTCTGCATGTGCCGCTGCCGCCGCCCGCAGTGGCAAAGCAATTCGCCGAGGTGCTGTCAGGGCTGGCCGCTGCCTTGCGGCACAAAAACGCAGACTGACTGCCGGCCGGAAAGTCTTGGTGGAAGCGGTCTACAGGCCGCCTATGCCATGAGAGCCTCGGCCACCAACGGTTTCCGGCGTAGTCCAATGAACTATTCGTCTTTCAGTGTTGATTGCAGCAACGCATTGTTGCCCGAATGCGTGTTGGAAAGGCTCGCAAGCGAGAGGCGCGTGTTGTCAGCCCTCGGCACCCACCAAGCACCCGGTCAGGTATTGATGCAGCACACTCGCTACCAGCGTTTGATACGGCATTCCCAGCTTGGTTGCTTTGGTTTGCAGTTCGATCATGTCCATTGACGACATGCGCACGTTCATTCGCTTGTCGCGTTTGAGCGTTGCGGTGGCGGCGCGGCGCGCTTCGGCTTTTTCTGCAGCTGTCGCGGGGCCGATGGAGAAGTCACCGCGCCCATACGCTGCGAGCAGCGCTGTTTCTTCAGCATCCAGTTTTTTAACTGACTTGGTTTTCATGATTCGGCTCCGGGAGAAGCGAAATCCCCCGCTCGGCGCGGAGCCAGAAATCTTTTTTGGCACTCCAACGGAATTCCATTACGGCAGTCTGGCAAAAATCCGAAGAATTGTCGCCTAATAGGCGCCAACACTAATAGGCGCCACTGATAGGCGTCAAGGCGGTGCGTGCGCTGTCGGTGCGCATGTTGCCGTCAAAGCGCAGCACCCGTTTGTCGAGCATTGACACTACGAGCAAGTCACCAGCAGGTGTCCAGCCCAGTCCTGAGGGGTGTTGCGGCAGGTCGAGAATGGTTTCGGCTTTGCCGGCGAGATCGACCGTCATCACACGGTGCGAATAAAAATCCGAAAACCACAATTTTCCGCCGTGCCAACGCGGGCCTTCGCCGAAGGCGAGACCGTCGAGCAGGGGTTTCATTGCGATATGCCTTGATTGCGTAATTGCCTGGGGGTAGTCGCAGAGTCAGCCCTGGCAGTGCCGCAATCTGTACTGCCGCGTTCCGCGCGCCGTGAGGCGATGGTGCTCAGCCCAGCCGGTAGATGCGCGCCGCGTTGTCATGCAGAATCATCGCCTGCACCTGGTCCGGCAAGCCGGCGAGGGCGGCGAGATGTGCGTTCACCAGTTCATCATAGGACGTCCATAGCTTCTCAATCGGAAAGTTGCTGCCAAACAGGCAGCGCTCCGGCCCGAACCACGCCAGCGTTTGCGACACCATGAAGGCAATGTGCTCCGCATCGTTGCGGTGAATGAAAGTGCCAAGGCCGGAAAATTTGGTGACGATGTTGGGTTGCCCTGCAAGCTGTTGCATGCCTTCACGCCAGGCGGTCACGGTGGCACCCGAGCGGTCGGCGAGCATGCCGGCGTGCTGCAGGATGAAGGTGATGTCTGGGTTGGCTGCCGCAAGGGCTGCCGCGCCCGCCATCTGGCTGCTGAATACCTGCAGGTCAAACGTCAGGCCGTACCCGGCCAGCAAACGGATGTTTTTTCGCAGCGCCGGATGCGCCGCCAGGTCCGGGCTGGCGGCAAAGCGAAACAAGGGGTTCTCATGCCAGTGCAACTGCATGCGCACACCGCGCAGCAGTGGATGCGCCGCCTCTCGTTTGAGTGTATCGGCCGCATCGTCAGCGAGCAGATCAACGTAGCCGACGATGCCGTGCGGCCAGCCGTGCTGGTCTGCCACTGACTGCACCCACGCCACTTCGTCCACCGCCTGGGCACGGGGCCAATTGGTTTGCACATACACTGACTTGACGACATTGGATGCCGCGAGGTCAGCGCGAAATTCATCGATCAAATAGTCACGACGGATCGCAGCATGCGGGCCAAATACGCGCGGCTCTTCGGGGCCGTTAAGCCAGCCGAGATCAGCCTTGCGCCAGATGTGGTGGTGAGAATCAATGATGGCTTGCATGCTGCTCTCCAGATCATGCCGCGAGACGCGTTGCCGGGTGGGCTTGCTGGTTCGTCGCTTGCTGAGTGGCTTGGTGCGCGGGCTGGTTCGTGCCTGGGTTCGTGGCCTGTTGAGCCATCAGCAGCCCTGCCGACACCAGCGCCTGGCGGATGCGCTCGATCTCCGCCGCAGAAATCTTTACCAGTGGCGGGCGCACCACCGCACGCGGCAATTTGCCCATCAGCACCAGCGCCTCTTTCATGCGGTTGTGCATGTCCACTGGCGGGTCGGCATAAAACACTTCCGCAGTGTGATAAACGCGCTCGTGCACCTGTTGTGCGGTGGCGAGGTCTTTGTCCTGAATGGCGCGGAACAATTGCGCCTGCAAACCGGCGATCACTGAGCCACTGCCCGAGAGCAAGCCGTTGCAGCCGAGCACGAGGGCGCTGAGCAGCCAGGCGCTATGCGTCGAAAGCACATTGACCGGCGGGTTGCGCGTTTGCAGCGCGCGAATCTGGCGGTCGGCGAGTTGCGCATTGCCGCACCAATCCTTGATGGCGCGAATCGTCGGCACCGCTTCAATCATCTTTAAGAGAGTCGGGAGCGGGTAGCCCATGCTGCCGCTGGCCGGATATTGAAACGCGATCAATGGCAGGTCGGTCACGTCAGCGATGCGCTTGAAATGCTCGACCGCCATCTCGGGCCGCTGGCCGAATGCATACACGCCGGGCGGAAACACCAGCAGGGCAGAGGCACCGCCCTCGTGCGCCATTTTGGCGAGGTGCTGTGCTTCCATCGTGCTGTCGGTGTAGACGCCATTGACGATAGGCACGCGCACGCCGATCTCGTCTTGCGTGACCGCCAGCACGCGCTGTTGCTCCTCGAATGTGCACGATGCCGCTTCGGTCGAATGGGCGTTGATGGTGATGGCGCTGATGCCGTCAACTGAGGTGACATCGCGCAGGTGCGCGCGAAAGCTCGCTTCGTCGATCGACAGGTCGTCGAAGAAAGGCAGCAGCACGGCGGGAATGACGCCGTGGGGGACGAAGCTGGCGTGGCGTGGCATGGCGGACTCCTGAATAGGGAGAGGTGAGGGTCAGATCATAGAGCGCAGACGCGCCTCAGCGATTTCGTGCAGGCAACGCCGTGTCGTACTGATCAAGCAACGGAAACGCGCTGAACACATGCGGGTCGAACACCGGGGGTGCGCTGGTCACATGGCGCGGTGTCAGCTGCGCGAAGCTGTTGACGCCGAGCAGGCCCAGGCACAGGCGGATCTCTTCTTCGAGAAGTTCGAAGGTGCGCACCAGGCCGGGGACACCGGCCGCAGCAAGGCCGAGGCATGAGAGCCGCCCGAGCCCAACGGTTTTCGCGCCGAGGGCAATGGCCTTGACCACGTCGGTGCCGCGCATGAAACCGCCATCGACCCACACTTCGGCACGCCCATTGACGGCGCCCAGCACTTCGGGCAACACCGCGGCGCTGCCAAGACCGTGATCAAGCTGGCGGCCGCCATGGTTTGACACGTAGACCACATCGATGCCGTGCTGCACGGCAAGCTCGGCATCTTCCGCAGTCGCGATGCCCTTGAGGATCACCGGCATGCCGCTGATGTGCTTGACGCGATCGACGGTTTCCCACGACAAGGCCGCCTGGAACTCGGCACCCGCATTGCCGGTGGGGCGCCAGGGTTTGGCCAAGCGGGTGACGATGTCGCGTTCGCGGCGGCTGTAAAACGCGCTGTCCACGGTGAGGCAAAACGCCGAGAAGCCGTTGTCGCGCGCGCGCTTGACCCAATCGTCGACCCAGGCAGCGTCACCGCGTACATAGAGCTGGAACACGCGCAAGTTATCTGCAGCCGCCGCAGTGGCTTCGAGGCCAGGCAGGCACACGGACGAGAGCATTTGCGGCACGCCAAATTGCGCCGCCGCCTGTGCCGCTGCCGCCGCACCGCCTTCGACAAATGACTCCATGCCGCCAACCGGCGCAATCATCACCGGCAGACGCACTGACTTGCCCATGAAGGTCGAGCGTGTATCGACACGGCTCACGTCATTGAGCACGCGTGGGCGGAAGGCGATGGAGTCGAGCGCGTGGCTGTTGCGCCGCACCGTGGTTTCGGTCTCGGTGCCGCCAAACAAGTACGTCCACGGGCCGGGCGCGAGATTGCGGCGCGCGGCGGCGACGATTTCTTGCAGGGCGAGAAAGGTTTCGGATACGGCAGGCGATGCGGCGGCAGTAGCGGCAGTTGCTGTGGTGGAGGCGGTCGATGACGTCATGGTAAATGGGCGACAGTGCGGGAATGCAAGGGAACAGAAGGGGAAGGGGGGATCAGGAGGGCCGTGAAGAATCGAAAAATCGGCAGGGCCAAAAAACCTGCGGGCGAGAGACTAACATTGACGCGTCCCAACCCCATTGACGGAGCCGCACGAAATGCCAGCCCAACCAATCGATACCGGAACCCCGGAATTGCTCGCAACGCTCGAACAAGGCGTGCTCACCCTGACCATGAATCGGCCCGAAGCACGCAACGCGTTGTCGCGCCCGATGATAGCTGCACTGACGGCGCAACTCGCCTCAGCCGAGACCGACATTGCCGTCAGGTGCATCGTGCTCACGGGGGCGGGCAAGGGCTTTTGCGCCGGCGGTGACGTCAAAGGCATGGCAGCAAGTGGCGACGGCACGGGTGGCAACAACACGCTTGACGAAGCGATCCACCGTCAACGCATCCATCAGCGCGCGACTGCCGGCAAACTGTTCAAGATGCCCAAACCGACGATTGCCGCACTGCCAGGTGCGGCGGCCGGTGCTGGGTTGTCCATCGCGCTGGCCTGTGACCTGCGCATCGCTGCGCGCAGTGCGTTCATCACCACCGCGTTTGCCAACATTGGCCTGTCTGGCGGCTACGGTGGTTCGTGGCTACTGACTCAGCTGGTTGGCGTGGCCCGCGCCAAGGAGCTCTACTTCACCGGACGTCGAGTGGGTGCAGAAGAAGGGTTGGCCATGGGACTCTTCAACGAAGTTGTGGATGATGAGGAGTTACGGACACGCACCCGAGCGCT
>JANLTL010000503.1:0-6767 GCA_031362905.1 Burkholderiales bacterium
GGCGCACTGGGAGATCGCGCGGGCCTACGCGCTCGAGGCCGACTGGGCCCGCTTCGATCACATCGCGCGCGACCTCATCACGACCAATGCCTTCATCAACACGGGCGATGGTCTGGGGATTGCGGCGCGTGCCGGCATCCCGCTCGAAGATATGGAATTTTGGCAATTTCACCCCACCGGTGTGGCCGGCGCCGGAGTCCTCATCACCGAAGGCGTGCGCGGTGAGGGTGGCTATTTGCTCAACAAGAACGGCGAGCGTTTCATGGAGCGCTATGCGCCTAACGCCAAGGACCTCGCTTCGCGCGACGTGGTCGCACGGGCGATGGTGACCGAAATTAACGAAGGGCGCGGCGCCGGCAAGGATGGCGACTACGTGCTGCTGAAACTTGACCACCTCGGCCCCGAGACCATCGACAAGCGTCTACCGGGCATTCGCGAGATCGCCAAAAAATTTGCCAATGTGGACCCGGCCAAAGACCCGATCCCGGTGGTGCCGACCTGCCATTACCAGATGGGCGGCATTCCGACCAACTACCACGGTGAAGTGGTGGCGCCCAAAAATGGCAGCCCGAACACCATCGTCGAAGGTTTCTACGCCGCCGGCGAGTGTGCTTGCGCCTCGGTACATGGCGCCAATCGACTAGGCACCAACTCGCTCACCGATCTGTTGGTGTTTGGCAAGGCTTCCGGCGACAACATGGTCAAGTACCTCAAAGCGAATACCAAACATCGCAACTTGCCTGCCGATGCCGGCGACATGACGCTTGGCCGCCTTGAGGGGCTCAACAACAAGAAAGACGGCGCCAACGTGCATGAGACGCGCGCCGAATTGCAGCGCACGATGCAGCGCCATTGCGGAGTATTCCGCTTCCCGGCGATGATGGCCGAGGGCGTGGCGAAGATCAAGGAGGTTGCCGAAAAGGTCAACCGGCTCGAGATCAAGGACAAGAGCAAAGTCTTCAACACCGCGCGCATTGAAGCGCTCGAATTGCAAAACCTGATCGAAGTGGCGCGCGCCACCATGATCTCGGCCGAGGCGCGCAACGAGTCACGCGGTGCGCACAGCCGCGATGACTACCCCGATACCGAAGCCAATCCGGGCGGGCGTGACGACAAGAACTGGCTCAAGCACTCGCTCTGGTACAAGGAGGGCGACCGTCTTGATTACAAGCCCGTGACCATGAAGCCATTGACCGCAGAATCGGTGCCGCTCAAGGCGCGTACCTACTGATCATCCCAATACGCCATCACGTCTGTTGATTTTGACCCGACCACCCCCGGATCACATGCCATGAAGTTATCCATCTACCGTTACGACCCCGACAAAGACGCTGCGCCTTACATGCAGGACTACGACGTGCCGCTGGAGCCGACTGATCACAAGCTCCTCGATGCGCTGATTCGCCTGAAAGCCCAGGACGACAGTTTCGCCTTCCGCCGTTCCTGCCGCGAAGGCGTCTGCGGGTCGGATGCGATGAACGTCAACGGCAAGAATGGATTGGCTTGCCTCCTCGATATTCACGAACTGACCGAGCCGGTCGTGCTGCGTCCGCTGCCGGGACTACCGGTGATTCGTGATTTGATTGTCGACATGACTCAGTTCTTCAAGCAATACAACTCGGTCATGCCCTACATGATCAACAACGATCCGCTGCCTGAGAAGGAACGCCTGCAGGCACCGCAGGATCGCGACCAACTCGATGGTCTGTATGAATGCATCCTGTGTGCGTCGTGCTCGACGGCATGCCCTTCATTCTGGTGGAATCCGGACAAGTTCGTCGGGCCGGCAGGGCTGCTGCAAGCCTATCGTTTCATTGCAGACTCACGCGATCAGGCGACTGCCGAGCGCCTCGACAACCTCGAAGATCCCTATCGCCTGTTCCGTTGTCATACCATCATGAACTGCGTCGACGTCTGTCCCAAGGGTTTGAACCCCACCAAGGCCATCGGCAAGATCAAAGAGATGATGGTGCGACGCGCGGTATAGCGCGTTGCGCACAATCAAGACATCGACAACCTGCACACGCGTCCCTGACCATGCCCGGCACACTCCAAGGCGTTGAACTCTCGCGGCTCAAATGGCAAAGCCGGCGCGGCCTGCTCGAGAACGACCTGGTGCTCGAATCGTTTTATCAACGCTACGAGGCGGAGTTGACGCCGCCGCGGGTGGCCGGGCTCAATGCCTTGCTCGATCTTGGCGACAACGACCTCTGGGACTTGCTGGCCGGCCGCAGCGAGCTCGGTGTGGATGCGGCCGACGAAGCCCACGAAGTGTTGCGCCTGCTGCGGGCATGCTAAGGCGAGGATTAGCGCAGGTTTTCTACCCTTTCTACCCTTTCTACCCTTTCTACCCATTCCCACAGCGGCCACGACCCGTTCCAATCCAGGCATCAACCAAAGAATTCACCAGGAGCCCACCATGAGCGTGAAACCCAGCGACGTTAAAGCCACTCTGTCTTTTTCCGATGGCAGCCCCTCGGTCGATTTCCCACTCTACAAGGGCACGGTCGGGCCGGACGTGATCGACATCCGCACACTCTACGGCAAGACCGGCAAGTTCACCTACGACCCGGGGTTCATGTCCACGGCAGCTTGCAATTCGTCAATCACCTATATTGATGGCGACAAGGGCGAACTGTTGTATCGCGGCTATCCGATCGAGCAGCTCGCGGTGAACTGCGACTTTCTCGAGACATGCTATCTGTTGCTCAATGGCGAGTTGCCCAACGCCACGCAAAAAGAAACGTTTGTGCGCACCGTGACCAACCACACCATGGTCAACGAGCAGATGCAGTATTTTTTCCGCGGCTTCCGCCGTGATGCACACCCGATGGCGGTGCTGGTCGGTTCGGTCGGTGCGCTGTCCGCCTTCTATCACGACTCGCTCGATATAAACGATCCGCACCACCGTGAAGTTTCGGCTATTCGGCTGATCGCCAAATTGCCAACGCTGGTGGCAATGGCTTACAAATATTCTCTGGGCCAGCCCTTCATCTACCCGCGCAACGATCTGTCCTATAGCGCCAATTTCATGCGCATGATGTTTGCAGTGCCGGCCGAGGACTACAAGGTTAACGACGTGATGGTGCGCGCAATCGACCGCATCTTCATCCTGCACGCTGACCACGAACAAAACGCCTCAACCTCGACGGTGCGTCTGTCCGGCTCGTCAGGGGCAAACCCGTTCGCCTGCATCGCTGCCGGCATCGCCTGCCTGTGGGGTCCGGCGCATGGCGGCGCCAATGAAGCGGCGCTCTCGATGCTCGAAGACATCAACCGCAACGGCGGCGCCGCCAAGATCGGCGAGTTCGTCAAGCAGGTCAAGGACAAGAACAGCGGCGTGAAACTGATGGGCTTCGGCCACCGGGTCTACAAAAATTACGACCCGCGCGCGAAATTGATGCGCGAAACCACGCACGAAGTGCTCAATGCGTTGGGCCTGCACGACGACCCGCTGTTCAAGCTGGCGATGGCGCTCGAAAAAGTAGCGCTCGAAGACGAATATTTTGTCAGCCGCAAGCTTTACCCCAACGTCGATTTCTATTCAGGCATCGTGCAGCGTGCGATCGGTATCCCTACCGCGCTGTTCACCGGCATCTTCGCGCTGGCGCGCACGGTGGGCTGGATTGCGCAGTGGAACGAAATGATTTCCGACCCGGAACAGAAGATCGGCCGTCCGCGCCAGTTGTTCATTGGCAGCCAGTCCCGTGACGTGCCCCCGATAAGTGCACGCAAGTAACCTTCTAATTCGCGCATCGCCAAGCGATTTTCCTGTCATCATTTTCAGGACTCAACGTACCAAGATGTAAGTTACCCTCCGACAATTCAAGAATTTGCAACTCGCAATATCGGCGTGGCCGGTAAGCGGGGGGGATCGAATCCGCAGCGATTTAATCCGCACTGTCCTCGAGAAACTCGAAAAAGGTGAGCACCATGATGAAGCAATATCAGACCAATTCCTATCTCTTCGGCGGCAATGCCCCCTATGTCGAAGAGTTGTACGAAAACTATCTCGACAACCCGGCATCGGTGCCGGAGAAGTGGCGCGAGTATTTCGATGCGCTTCAGCATGTGCCCGGGGCCGACGGTGCCACCGGTGGCCGCGATGTGGCCCATGCGCCCATTGTTGAATCGTTTGCCCAACGTGCCAAAGAAGGCACGTTGCGCCCGCAAGGCGGTTCGGCGGTCGATCTGTCGATCGCGCGCAAACAGGTATTTGTGCAGCAGCTCATCGCAGCGTACCGTTTTCTGGGCAATCGCTGGGCCGACCTCGATCCGCTCAAGCGTCAGGAGCGCCCGCAGTTGCCTGAACTGGAGCCCGGCTTCTACGACCTCACCGAAGCCGACATGGACAGCACATTCAACGCCCAGTCGCTGTATTTCGGCAAGGAGGAAATGACCCTGCGCGAGATCATGAAGGGGCTGCGCGAGACCTACTGCGGCACCATCGGCGCCGAGTTCATGTACAGCGACCCGCACCAGAAGCGCTGGATGCAGCAACGCCTCGAATCGATACGCTCAACGCCGAATTTCACCGCAGAGCAGAAACGGCACATTCTTGACCGCATCGGTGCCTCAGAGGGCCTGGAGCGTTATTTGCACACCAAGTTTGTCGGGCAAAAGCGATTTTCGCTTGAAGGCGGCGAGAGCTTCATCGCCTCGATGGACGAACTGGTGCAGCGCGCTGGTGAGCGCGGCGTACAGGAAATTGTGATCGGCATGGCCCACCGCGGCCGCCTCAACGTGCTGGTCAATACCCTGGGCAAAATGCCGAGCGATTTGTTTGAAGAATTCGAAGGCAAGCACGCTGATGATCTGCCGGCGGGCGACGTCAAGTATCACAAGGGTTTTTCGAGCGACATTTCCACGCCCGGCGGGCCGGTGCATATTTCGCTCGCGTTCAATCCCTCACATCTCGAAATCGTCAATCCGGTGGTCGAAGGCTCGTGCAAGGCGCGCATGGACCGGCGTGGCGACAAGGATGGCACCCAGGTGCTGCCGATCCTGGTGCACGGTGACGCCGCCTTTGCCGGGCAGGGCGTGATCATGGAAACGCTCAATCTCGCGCAGACACGCGGCTACGGCACCCACGGTACGGTGCACGTCGTCATCAACAACCAGATCGGCTTCACCACCAGCGACCCCCGCGATTCACGCTCGACCCTGTATTGCACCGACGTGGTCAAGATGATCGAAGCGCCGGTGCTGCATGTGAACGGCGACGACCCGGAAGCGGTGGTGCTGGCAACGCAGATTGCGCTCGACTTCCGCACCGAGTTCAAGAAGGACGTGGTGGTCGACATCATCTGCTTCCGCAAGCTTGGTCACAACGAGCAGGACACGCCCGCGCTGACACAGCCGCTGATGTACAAGAAAATTGGCCAGCATCCGGGCACGCGCAAGCTGTACGGCGACAAACTGGTCGCGCAAGGGGTGCTCAAAGCCGGCGAGCCCGATGACATGGTCAAGGAATACCGCGACACCATGGACAAGGGCGAGGCCACGGTCGAATACGTGCTGTCCGACTTCAAGAGCAAATACGCGGTCGATTGGGCGCCCTTCCTCAACAAGAAGTGGACCGACTCGGCCGACACTGCGGTGCCGATGGCTGAACTCAAGCGCCTCGGCGAGCGCATCACCACGATTCCCAAGGAATTCAAGGCGCACTCGCTGGTGGAGAAACTGCTGGCTGATCGTAGCCGGATGGCGCGCGGCGAAGCCAAGCTTGACTGGGGAATGGGCGAGCACCTTGCGTTTGCTTCACTGGTGTCGAGCGGCTTCCCGGTGCGCATTACCGGGCAGGATTGCGGGCGCGGCACCTTCGTGCACCGTCACGCTGTGCTGCACGACCAGAATCGCGAGAAGTGGGATTCGGGCAGCTACATACCCCTGCAAAACGTGTCGCCGAGCCAGGCGCCGTTCACGGTGATCGACTCAGTGCTGTCCGAAGAAGCGGTGCTCGGTTTTGAGTACGGCTACTCTGCCGCGGAGCCCAATACGCTGGTGATCTGGGAAGCGCAATTCGGCGATTTCGTCAACGGTGCGCAGGTCGTGATTGACCAGTTCATTACCTCGGGCGAGGTCAAGTGGGGGCGCGTGTGCGGGCTCACCATGATGCTGCCGCACGGCTACGAGGGCCAGGGGCCGGAGCATTCGTCGGCGCGCATCGAGCGCTTTTTGCAACTGTGCGCAGATCACAACATTCAAGTGGTGCAGCCGACCACGCCGGCGCAGATTTTCCATTTGTTGCGGCGTCAGATGGTGCGGCTGTTCCGCAAGCCCTTGGTGATCTTTACGCCCAAATCTCTACTGCGTCACAAGGAGGCCGTGTCCGATTTGGTCGAGCTGGCCAAAGGCCATTTCGAGACGGTGATCGGCGAGACCGACAAGGAGATCGATGCCAAAAAGGTCAAGCGCATCATCGCCTGCTCAGGTCGTGTCTATTACGACCTGATTGCCACGCGGCGGGAACGCAAGGATCAGGACGTGGCGATTATGCGTCTGGAGCAGATGTATCCCTTCCCGCACAAGACCTTCGGCGCCGAGTTGAAGAAGTACCCACACGCCAGCGAAATCGTCTGGTGCCAGGACGAACCGCAAAACCAGGGACCGTGGTTCCAGATTCAGCACAACATTCTGGAGAACATGAGCGAGGGGCAATCCCTCGCCTATGCCGGACGGCCCGCCTCGGCTTCGCCTGCGGTCGGTTACATGGCCAAACACGTCGAGCGGCAGAAAGCATTGTTGGCACAGGCCTTTGGCAAGAC
>JANLTL010000546.1:0-20339 GCA_031362905.1 Burkholderiales bacterium
CGCGGGTTTGTTGGGCCTATACTTTCCGCTGCGGACGGATGCGCCGGGATGGCGCCCTCCTCCACAACACCAATAACGCGGAGAAGACACCAATGAACACATTTGCACGCTGGACCCCGGGACTGCTCATGGCCACACTGCTCACCACCACCCCCGTCCTCGCAGGCACCTTCGTCTACGTCTCGAACGCCGAAGACGGCAACATCAGCACCTACAGCCTCGAGGGCGACGGCGCGCTCAAACCCGGCCCGCGCGTCGAAGCAGCCAAGGTCGTGATGCCGATGGTCGTGAGCCCGGACAAGAAATTCCTGTTCGCGGCAGCGCGCTCCAAGCCGTTCACGGTGTTCACCTACGGCATCGATGCGGGCACCGGCGCACTGCGTCAGCTTTCGAGTGCGCCCTTGTTCGAGAGCTTCCCCTACATTTCGCTCGACAAGACCGGGCGCTACCTGTTCGGCGCGGGTTACGGCAGCCACCTGATCAGCGTCAACGCGGTTGACAGCAGCGGGCGCGTCGGCGCCACGCCACTGCAGGTGATCAATGTCGGCCGCAATGCGCATTCGATCCGCACCGACGAGAGCAACAAGTTCGTCTATGTGCCGACGCTCGGCAGCGACCAGATGTTCCAGTTCACGTTCGACGCCAACACCGGCCGCCTCGCTTCGAACACGCCGGCCGTGGTGCTGCTCAAACCCCTCACCGGCCCGCGCCACTTCATCACCTCGCGCGACAACCGCTTCATGTATGTGCTCAACGAAATGCTCGGCACCGTCACCACCTATGCGCTCGACGCCAGAACCGGCCTGCTCACGGAAGGCGAATCGGTCTCCGGCGTGCCGCCCGATGCCAAGCTGGTGCCCGGCGCACCGCGCGGCGCAGTCGGCGCCCCCGGCGGCCCGCCGCCACGCAACACCGACAACGACATCTGGTCGGCCGACATCCACATGACGCCGGATGGCAAGTTCCTTTACATGACCGAGCGCAGCGGCAGTACCCTGGGCGCGTTTAGAGTCGACGGCGCGACCGGCAAGCTCACCTATCTGGGCAGCACGCCGACCGAGAAACAGCCGCGTGGCTTTGCCATCGATGCCAAGGGCAAGTTTCTGGTCGCGTCGGGCGAGAAATCGGAGACGATTTCGGTCTATGCGATCGACGGTGCCAATGGTGCATTGAAGCCGCTCAGCAAATATCCGACCGGCAAAGGCGCGAACTGGGTAGAGATCGTCAGCTTCGATTGAAATGTAGCCACTATTCGCCAATCTATCGCACCATAGCGCAGAAAAAACTCCTACTTCTGGAAAACGAAATTTCGGGGGAAGCTCAAAACGGCCCGAGCACCGTGCTTGTCAGGGCACGGAATCCTGCATCGGCTCAAAGCGTTCAACATTCAAGCCATCAACCGGGCCAAAGTGCTTGATGTTGGCGGTGAGCAGCGGCAGGCCGTGTTCAAGCGCGGTAGCCGCGATCAGTGCATCGCCCATTCCCAAACTGTGCGAAAGCGTCAAACTCTCCATCAACGCGATGGCGCGGAGCGTGATCGCAGGGGTGACCAACAACTGCTCTGTGTTGCGCATCGCCAGACTCTTTTGCACTGCCTGCAGTTCAGCGCGGCTGCGCATGCCTTGCAGCAATTCAAGCCAGGTGATCGCCGAAATGATCAGATGCGGCAAACGATCGAGGCGTTGGGTGGCGTGCGGCAGGCCGCGCAAATGCCAGATCAACACATCGCTATCGACCAGCACCCGTTCAGCTTTCGTTGCGTGAACCATCGCGGTTGTAGCGCGGCGCACGCAGCTTGCGCACGTAGGCTTTCACGTCGGCCATCTCTTCGCGGTCGCGCCAGATGCCGAAGGCCGGGTCGTTGGTCACAAAGCTTGTGGCGATTGCGGTATCCGGCATGGCCGCAGTCTCTTCACTTTCGATTCGCACCGTCACGTGCGCGGCGCGCGGCGCGGGCAGCTTGGCGCGCCAAGTCTCGGGCAGATCGGCGACGTTTACGTGTTCGATGATGACTGCGCTCATGGTTTGCTCCCGGCCCGGCTTTGAGGTGTGGTGGGGTGTGTCGGAGAACGGCCTCATTATCCCCTACGCGGCGGATTCGATCAAACTCGTGACGGCTTGTGTAGACGATTCCTTTTTTCAGGAAACAGATACTCCGAACAGCATTCCCGCCCCATAGGTCACCGCCGCCGCCGCACATCCGACCACCACCTGCCGCGCCGCCGAGAACCACGGGCTGCGGCCGTTGAACAGCGAGGTCACGACGCCGATGGCGAACAGGGCCAGCGCGCTCAATCCCACACTGGCCGCCACTGCCGGCATGCCCTTGAGAAATAGGAAGGGCAGCAGCGAAACGATTGCACCTGCCGCGAACAGGAGGAAAGAAATCCCCGCCGCGCTCCACGGATTGCCACCGAGTTCGGCCGGGTCGATGCCGAGTTCCTCGCGCACCAAAGTGTCGAGCGCGGTTTCCTTGTTGGACATGATCTGTGCGGCGACGCGCTGCGCTTCCATCTTCTCCAGCCCCTTGGCCTGGAAAATCAGCGCCAGTTCTTTCTGCTCTGCCTCGGGCGTCTGCTCCAGTTCTTCCCGTTCACGCGCAATCTGTGCCTCGGCCAGTTCGCGTGAATTGGTCACCGACAGCCATTCGCCCAAGGCCATCGAGCAGGCGCCCGCGAGCAGGCCGGCGAAGCCGGTGAGCAGGATGACGCTGTTGGCCGCGCCCGCCCCTGCGATGCCCATGATCAGGCAGAAGTTGGACACCAGGCCGTCGTTGGCGCCGAGCACGGCGGCGCGCAGGTCGTTGCCGGAGGCGCCGCGGTGCCAGCGTTCGGCGCGCGCGATGTCGGCACCGACGGTCGGCGTGGGCGTGGCGCCGCCCTGCACTGCGGCGTTGAGCACCACTGCATGGCCGCGCTCGTCGGCGGCAAGGCCCTGCGCGTCCGGCTGCGCGGCATAGCGGCTCTGCCCCACCGATTCGGCGGCAGCGATGGTCGGCAACACGAAGCGCGGGCCGAAGCGCTTGGCCAGGCGCATCATCAGGCGGGTGCGGAAGCTGGGCGCGATCTTTTCATCGTGAATGCCGGCGGCGACGAGTTTGTCGCGCCAGAATGCTGCATGGCCTGCCTCGGCCTGCGAGAGCTGCAGGAACAGGTCCTTGCGCACCGGGTCAGTCTCTGCCGAGGCGAGTGCGGCATAGAGGGCCGAGCCTTCGACCTCGTCTTGCAAGTTGTCGCGAAAGCGCGCGACATCTGCTTTGCTGGTTTCTTTGCTGGCAGTCATGCCGCCATTGTGACATCCGTACCCACGGGGCCGGATTTCTGGCACCATTAGCCACTATGCATTTCAGACTTTTCAACGCCAATAACGCCGCCTTCCTCGGCGTCACCATTGCTTTCGGCGCCGTCGCGCTGGCCATGTACCTGGGCTATTTCGGCGAGTGGCGCGACGCCGAATGCGACACACTGCCTGTGCAGAACGTGTCTTCGCCGTCGGGCGTGCGGCGCGCGATTCAGGAGCAGGAAGCCTGCCGCAGCACCGGCAAACTGCGCACTACTGTCGTGGTGCGCAGCGTCACCGCCACCGGTGCCTCCAGCCACGCGCTGGTATTCACCACCGTCACCGGCGATGCGCTCGGTGCCATGTCCGTAGGCCAGCGCTCGCTGCCACTGATCTTGCGCTGGAACGGCGATGCCGAGTTGGTGATTGGCTATCCGGCCAACGTCAAGCCGGAGGCACCAGCCGCTTGGGCCACCGGGTTGCGCGTTGTACTCGAACCAGTGGCGGCGTTGAAATAGCGCGCAGTACATTCGCTTGCCCGGTGCAGGGCACGCTGCCCTGCTGCCTTAGCCCCTTACCGCGCCGTCCTACTTGCGCAAACCGAGCGCGTTGCCAAGTTTTTCGTACAACTCGTATTGCTCACGTGCGAATTTTTCGGTATCGGCCGGCGAGCGGATCGCCGCGACACCACCAAAACCGGCGTTGCCTCTGAGCCAATCCGGGTCCTGCGCGAGTTTCTTGAAGGTATCAACCCATTTGTTCACCACCTCGGGCGGCAGGCCGGGCGGGCCATAGAGGCCGCTCCAGCCCATCACCTGCTCCATCTGCGGGTGGCCCACTTCACGCGCGGTGGGGATGTCCGGATATTCCTTCAAGCGCTCGGCCGTGGTGACGAATAGCGCGCGAAACGTGCCGGCTTTCAGCTGTCCGCCGAGGCTGGAGAGGTTGTTGCACAGGAACTGCACTTGCCCACCCAGCAGCGCGGCGGTGACTTCGCCGCCGCCCTTGTAGCCAATCTGCTCGGCGGTCTTGGACGGCAGGCCGGCCGATTGAAACAACACCTCGACTGCCATGTGTTGCGTGGTACCGGGGCCGGCGGTGGCGTAGTTCATCTTGCCCGGGTTGACCTTGAGACCATCGAGCAGATCCTTGACGTTCTTGTGGACGGAATCGTTCTTGACCACACACACCACCGGATTGAACTCAAGCAGAGAGAGCATGGTGAAGTCGTTCCATTTGTACGGCGTTTTGGTTTCAAGCGCCGGGGTGATGGCCTGCGAGCCGCCGCGTGCAATCAGCAGCGTGTAGCCATCCGGCGTGGCAGTGCGCACCCGCATCGAGCCGATCGTGCCCGAGGCGCCAACAATGTTTTGCACCACTATCGTCTGGCCCATGAATTTCGTGGCGGTGGCCGCCAGGTTGCGCCCGGCCAGGTCGCTGTCGCCACCTGCGGCATAGGGTGCGATGAAGGTAATCGGACGGTTCGGGTAGGGCTGGGCCAAACCGACGGCCGACGCCAGCGACAACAGCGCTGCCACGCCGATAGCCAATGTCCGATTGATATGAGGGTTCATGTGGTCTCCATTCAGTGTTGCCAATGCAATCGGGTTGCGATCGAAGCGCAATCGTGCAGGCCGGCTACCAGCGAGCCGACCCTCAGGCAGTTTACTGGTTGACTCGCCCATTATCCAGCCGCAATTTCGCACGCTGCCAACCCGTTGGACCCGTTAGAATTGAAAACATGCTTGACCAACGCGCCCGCACCCTGCTCAAGACCCTGGTTGAGCGCTACATTGCCGAAGGCCAGCCGGTAGGGTCGCGCGCACTGTCAAAATTCTCCGGGCTTGACCTCTCGCCCGCGACCATCCGCAATGTAATGGCCGATCTGGAAGACCTGGGATTCATCGCCAGCCCGCACACTTCTGCCGGGCGCATTCCCACCCCGCGCGGCTACCGGTTGTTTGTCGATACCCTGCTGACCGTGCAAACGCTCGACGACGTGGCGCGCAACGAAATGCGCGAGCACCTGCTGCCCGATCAGCCACAGCGCATGATCGGCGCTGCCGCGCAAATGCTCTCTGAACTCTCGCATTTTGCCGGTGTGGTGATGGTGCCCAAGCGCCAGACCACCTTCCGCCATATCGAATTTTTGAGCCTGTCCGAAAAGCGCATCCTGATCATCATCGTCACCCCGGACGGCGATGTGCAAAACCGCGTGCTGGTCACTGACAAGGGCTACTCGCAATCGCAACTGGTCGAGGCTGCCAACTTCATCAATGAAAATTACGCCGGGGTCGAGTTCGACAAGATTCGCGGGCGCATCCACACCGAGTTGAAATCGCTGCAGCAGGATATCGTGACGCTCACACAGGCGGCGGTGACCGCTGGCGGGCAGGCCCTGGCCGAACAGCAGGAAACCTATGTGCTCTCGGGCGAGAAAAATTTGCTCGGCGTGTCTGACCTGTCGTCCAATATGGACAACCTGCGCCGCCTGTTCGACATGTTCGAGCGCAAGACCTCGCTCTTGCAATTGCTCGAATCATCCAGCCATGCCGACGGTGTGCAAATCTTCATCGGCGGCGAATCCAAGCTGGTGCCAATGGACGAAATGAGCGTCGTCACTGCGCCCTATGAAGTCAATGGCAAGATCGTCGGTACTCTCGGCGTGATCGGCCCAACGCGCATGGCCTATGAGCGCGTGATACCGATTGTGGACATCACCGCCAAGCTGTTGTCGAGCGCGCTGTCGCATCACAACTGAATCGCGGCGCGCCGACCACCGATGGCACGATTCAATCCGGAGCCGCCATTCACCCATGGCAGCGCCAGCAAGACCGGCATTCTGGTCACCAACCTCGGCACGCCCGACGCACCCACTGCGCCGGCCGTACGTCGCTATCTCAAACAGTTTCTCTCCGACCCGCGCGTGGTCGAAATCCCGAAGCCCATCTGGTGGCTGATCCTTAACGGCATCATCCTCAACACGCGCCCCAGGCAGTCGGCGGCCAAATACGCGAGCATCTGGAGTAAAGAGGGGTCTCCTCTCAAGGTGCATACGGCGCGGCAGGCGCTACGCCTGCAAGGCTTTTTGCATCAGGCGGGCATCACTGTGCCGGTCGAGTTGGGGATGCGCTACGCCAACCCGTCGATTGCGTCGGGCCTGGACAAACTCAAAGCGCAGGGCTGTGAGCACATTGTCGTGCTGCCGCTCTATCCACAGTACGCCGCGAGCACGACGGCAAGCACCATTGATGCCGTCGCCGCCTGGAGCGCACGCATTCGCAATATTCCAGGCATCTCGGTCGTGCGGCATTTTCACAATCACCCCGGCTACATTGCAGCGCTGGCTGCTTCGGTGAAGGAACACTGGACGCGCGAAGCTGGCCGGCCCGACGTGCTGGTAATGAGTTTTCACGGCCTGCCGCGCTACACGCTCGACAAGGGAGATCCCTATCACTGCGAGTGCCTCAAGACCGGACGTTTGCTGGGTGAGGCGCTCGGCCTCGACGCGCCGCAATACCGCGTGACCTTTCAGTCGCGCTTTGGCCGCGCCGAGTGGCTCAAACCCTACACGGCGGCGACACTGGAGGAACTCGGCCGTGACGGTACCAGGCGGGTGGATGTGATGTGCCCCGGCTTTCCGGCCGATTGCCTGGAGACGCTCGAAGAAATTGCCATCGAAGGCAAGCACCTCTTCAAGAGCGCCGGCGGCGGCAACTTTACGTATATCGGATGTCTCAATGAGCGCGATGACTGGATTCACGCACTGGTTGATCTGGTCAAACCCCATCTCTCCGCCGCCGCGCACGCGCCACTGTCCGAATTGGCACTCAAACAGCAGATGCAGAGGGCGCGTGCTCTCGGTGCCACGGCCTGAAAGTGTTCACGGTCAGCAATATTGACAGTGGGCGCGCCGCTGATCGAGATGGTCACCGAGCCAAAGCGCCAAGATCAGCGTGCTGCCGCGTCAGCCTTGGGCACGCGGCATTCTGTATAGGCCTGTCCGGGGCCGTCGTTGAGCAGTGCAGTCTCGCCCTTGATTTCGAGCGTGGCGACGCCATTGCCGAAGCGTCCATCGGCACCAGCGGTCTTGTCGAGTCGAAATTCGCGTTCCGGCAGGATCACCCAAGCCGCGCCACCTTCAAGCATGCGCAGATAAAACGAACGATTGCCATCACAGCGATAGGCCGTGGCATTGGGTGGCGGCCCCTGTTCGCGGCCCTGCGCGCCATCGCCAAACGGCCACAGGCTGGCGGGGTTGAATCCGCCGCAGGCGCTCGCGAGAATGGTCAAGCAAATGGCCGGCAGATGGCGCAAGGCGCGCCCGGCGCCTGGCCGGTGCCGCGGTACAGCCGGTTCATCCGGCGGGGCCAGCGTGGCGCTGGACGATTGGCGGCGGCAAGCAAGGCAGTGCGGTGAGAGCATCGAATACAATTTCACAGTTGGCAGACAGTGGGCGCGAAAGCGCGCATGTTGCCACATTCCCGCCTCATTCCACGCTCATCGCTCGCCTCCTTGCAAACTTCTGATCAACCGGTACTGCGCGACATTGTGCTTGTCGGCGGTGGCCACAGCCACGTTGGCGTCATCAAGCGTTTCGGCATGCGACCGGTGCCTGGGGTGCGTCTCACGGTCATCTGCCGTGATACGCACACGCCCTACTCCGGCATGCTGCCCGGTTACATCGCGGGCCACTACAGCTACGACGAGGTGCACATCGACTTGCGCCGCCTCGCGCAGTTTGCCGGGGCGCGTTTTTTTAGCGACGAGGTCACCGGCATCGACCGCGCCGCGCGCAAGGTCCTGTGCCGCAACCGGCCACCGGTGCCGTACGACCAGTTGTCAATCAACATCGGCTCGACTCCACACTTGGGAGACGTAGCGGGTGCGGCACAGCACGCAGTACCGGTAAAGCCGATTTATGAGTTCAATCTGCGCTGGCTGGCGCTGCTCGAACGCGTGCGCACTCCTCGGGAAAAGAGCGCCGGCAAAACGCGCATTGGGGTGGTCGGCGCGGGAGCAGGTGGCGTTGAGCTGACACTGGCGATGCAGTTTCGCTTGCGCAACGAGCTGCGCGCCCTTGGCCGCAATCCGGATGAACTTGAATTTCATTTGTTCGACGGCGGCGCACACATCCTGCCAACCCACAACACGTGGGTTCGTAGCGCGTTTGCGCGCGCCTTGTCCGAGCGTGGCGTCACGGTGCATTGCGGCGCTGCGGTGTCCAACGTGGCTGCCGGACGCCTCACGTTGGCAAACGGCTCGGAATTCGCCATCGACGAGATCATGTGGGTCACTCGTGCCGGTGGTGCTGCGTGGTTGCGCGCGACCGGCCTGGCGCTTGACCGCGAAGGCTTTATTGAAGTGCAGGACACCTTGCAATCCGTGACTGACCAGGACATTTTCGCGGCGGGCGACATTGCCAGCATGGTGAACCATCCTCTAGAAAAAGCGGGCGTATTTGCGGTACGCATGGGACCGCCGCTGGCGGACAATTTGCGTCGCGCAGTGGAAGGCGAACCCCTCAAACCCTATCACCCGCAGCGGCGCTGGCTGGCGCTGATTTCCACCGGGGATAAAAGCGCAGTGGCCTCGCGCGGCATGCTGGGCTTCAAGGGCTCCTTGGTGTGGCGCTGGAAAGACTGGATTGACCGGCGCTTCATGACCAAGTTCAGCGATCTACCGGTGATGGACGAGAACGCTGCGCCGGCAGCGCGCTCAGTGTCGCCAGTCAAGCTCAACCACGACGAAGCCGCGCAGGCAATCTCGGCGATTGCGATGCGTTGCGGCGGCTGTGGCGCCAAGGTTGGTGCGACTGTGCTGTCACGCGCGCTTAGTGCGCTCAACCCGATCGAGCGTGAAGATGTGCTGGTCGGCCTCAAAGCCCCGGACGACGCGGCAGTCGTGCGCGTGCCGCTGGGCAAGGCGATGGTGCATTCGGTCGACTTTTTTCGTGCCTTCATTGACGACCCGTACATCTTCGGCAAGGTCGCTGCCAACCACGCGCTGGGCGACATCTTCGCCATGGGGGGCGAGCCGCAATCGGCGACCTCGGTTGTCACCGTGCCGCCGGGTCTCGAAGCCAAGGTTGAAGACACCCTGTTTCAGATGATGTCAGGGGCGGTCGAGGTTCTCAATGCTGCGGGCTGCGCGCTGGTGGGCGGGCACACCGGCGAAGGGCGCGAACTCGCGCTGGGCTTTGCCATCAATGGCCTGATTGACGAAAACCTGCATACGATTACGCGCAAGGGCGGCATGCGCCCTGGTGATGCGCTGATCCTTACCAAGCCTCTTGGCACCGGCACCCTGTTCGCCGCCCTGCCACTACTCAAAGTGCGCGGACGATGGATCGACGCCGCTCTCGAATCGATGGTGGTGTCCAACGCCGCCGGTGCCAAGGTGCTGACGCAATTCGGCGCGACTTCCTGCACCGACCTCACAGGCTTCGGGCTGCTCGGCCATCTGGTCGAGATGACGCGTCCGTCCGGCGTCGATGCCGAACTCGATCTCGCCGCGATTCCAGTACTCGATGGCGCCGAAGAAACCGCTGCCGCCGGCATTCTCAGCTCATTGCAGCCGGCCAATGTGCGCCTGCGCCGCGCGCTGCGCAATCAGGCAGAGATGGTAAATCACCCGCGCTACCGCCTGATCTTCGATCCGCAAACGGCAGGCGGCCTGCTCGCCAGCGTCCCTGGCGAAAAAGCGCAAGCCTGTGTTGCCGCGTTACATGCTGCAGGCTATGCTCACACCGCAATCATCGGTCGCATCACTGCGCAGGGTGACACACTGGAACCCATCACGCTGCGCGCGTGAACAAGCGCGCGCGGCAGCCGATTGACATGCGCGCTCCAGGCGCGCTTCGCTTCAAATCGGTGTGATTTGCAAATTGCGGAACTTGATGCCGCCCGCGCCATGCTGCAATCCGATTGGTCCGCTGGCATGCTTGCCATCGCGAACATCGACGGTGCGTGCACCATTCATCGATACCTGCAACTGGGTGCCGCGCGCGGTGATCTCCAGCGTATTCCAGCGGCCCACCGCCCAAGGCATGGGAGACACCTCCGCAATACCGACGATAGCCCCGGTGCCAAACGCCTGATTTGGACGTTTGTCGAATATATTGACTTCATACGAATTGCTGGCGGTAATGGCCGTTGGATTGGACAGCCTGATGAAGATCCCGCTATTGGTGTCGGCTTCTGACCAGAATTCTGCCGTCATGTAAAAGTTGCCATATGACTCTTTGGTGACCAGATAGCCGTTGCCTTTGTCGGCCTGAATCATGCCATCGGCAACGCGCCAGTTGGCGTCACCCACCCGATTCCAGTTGGCAATAGACTTGCCATCGAACATGATCACGGTCTTCGATGCGTCCATGCCCATCGGCGTGCAGGCAGTGAGCAGTGCCGACGCTGCCACCGCGGCGGCGCAGATCAACGCGGCGAAATTGCGTTTCATGAAGGTCTCCTCATAAGTGTGGCGCGGGCTGCACCCAGAGCGCATGGTAACAAGATACGGCGTTACGCCAACCGGCCCCACAAGTCGTGCGCGTCGCTGCCAGTGACCTTGACGCTGACGAACTCGCCCACTTTGAGCCTTGCCTGATCGGCGCGGCGCGCGGGCTGCTCGACAAAAACGTTGCCGTCGATGTCTGGCGCATCGCCGGCTGAACGCGCGGTCGCACCCTCCGCCGTTACGGCATCGATCAGCACCTTGAGCGTTTTCCCCACCTTGCGTGAGAGACGCCGTTTCGAGACGCGTTCCTGGACTTTCATGAATTCGGCCTGGCGCGCCTCGCGTACGTCCTGCGGCAGCGCTCCTTCAATGTCGTTGGCCCGCGCACCATCGACCGGTGAATACGCAAAGCACCCAGCGCGGTCGATTTCCGCCGCTTCGACAAAATCGAGCAGTTCCTGAAACTCGGCTTCGGTCTCTCCGGGAAATCCCGCTATGAAGGTGGAGCGGATTGTGATCTCGGGGCAGACCTTGCGCCATGCCTCGATGCGCTCGAGATTCTTCTCGCCGCTGGCCGGACGCTGCATCGCCTTGAGGATGCGCGGCGAAGCATGCTGAAACGGCACGTCGATATAGGGCAGAATTTTGCCCGCCGCCATCAGTTCAATCGTCTCGTCGACGCTCGGATAAGGATAGACGTAGTGCAGGCGCGTCCACACGCCCAGTTCGCCCAGTGCCGCAGCCAGATCGTTCATGCGCGTCTTGATCGGCTTGCCGTTCCAGAATCCGGTACGGTATTTCACGTCGACACCATAGGCCGACGTATCCTGCGAGATCACCAGCAACTCCTTGACGCCGGCCTTGACCAGGTTTTCGGCTTCACGCATCACCAGACCAATGTCGCGCGACACCAAATCACCGCGCATCGACGGAATGATGCAAAAGGTGCAGCGGTGATTGCAGCCTTCGGAGATTTTCAGATACGCGTAATGTTTGGGTGTGAGCTTGATGCCCTGCGGCGGCACCAGATCGGTAAAGGGGTCGTGCGGTTTGGGCAGGTGCAAATGCACCGCGCTCATCACCTCGGCGGTCGCGTGCGGCCCAGTGACGGCCAACACTTTGGGATGCGCCTTTTGCACCACGCCGTCCTTGGCACCGAGGCAGCCGGTGACGATCACCCTGCCGTTTTCGGCGAGGGCTTCGCCGATCGCATCGAGTGACTCCTGCACCGCGCTATCGATGAAACCACAAGTGTTCACCACCACCAGATCGGCGCCTTGATAGGAAGGCGAGACACCGTAGCCTTCAGCACGCAATTGGGTAAGAATCTGCTCCGAATCGACCAGTGCCTTGGGGCAACCGAGTGACACAAATCCCACCTGTGGCGGGCGCGCAGCGCTGATCGGGGGCGTGGCACTCGCTTCACGGAGTGTGGTCAAGGAAGTCATGCGGTGCTTTCCAAAAACAAAGAGCGCCGTCCCTGGCGCTCCTGCAACATCACTTGAAATGTCGGCGGCGCTGGCCGTACGCTATTTTTTGCTGCCATCACCAGGAAACGGAAAGCCCGGCGGAAAACCCGGGAACATGGTCTTTGCCTGATTCTTGAACTGGTCCTGCAACTTGAGGAACATGTCCTTGCTTTGGTCGATGTAGCTGGTCATCATGTTCTGCACCATCGGACCCTGAAAATTCATGAATTGCGCCCACGCGTCGGCATTGGCTGCATTGGCTGCATTGTTGGCCCCCGTGCTGCCTGCACCGGTCTTGCCTGCGCCCGGCATGAACGACTTGGACTGCTCGGCCACGCGTGCCTGGATGTCCAAAAACGCCTGCACGTTTTTCTCCAGATACATGCCCATCATGCCCTGCATGGCATGCCCGTAAAAACGGATGATGTTGGAGAGCACCATCTCTGAAAAAATCGGCTTGCCGCCGCTCTCTTCTTCCAAAATGATCTGCAGCAAAATCGCGCGCGTCAGATCATCATTGGTCTTCGCATCGACCACCTTGAACACTTCGCGGTCAAGCACCAGTTGCTTGACGTCGGTGACCGTGATGTAAGTGCTGGTCTGCGTGTCATACAGACGGCGGTTCGGGTACTTCTTGATGATGCGGATGTCGTTCATGGCACACCTCTGGTTCGGACGGCGGGATCGGACAGCGAGAAATGATTCTGGTCGCGGCACACCCGAAAAAGGCGGCGATGCTGCGAAACCGGTGCACCGTCTTCATTGCGGCATTGCACAAAGGTGGCGCATTTTACACGCAATGTCCACCCACTTATTGCGCACCCGTGCTGGGTATGCGCCCTAAGCCGGCGGCATATTGCAACGCGACAGAAACGGCGCAAAGCGGGCGCCATGCAGCGCGCACGGCAGACGATGCAGGGGCTGGCTCAAGGCTGATGCATGATCCTGCCACCCTCATCAACTCACATTGGCCCCGCATCAAAACTGCACCAGACCCGCATTAGCCCATATGCAAGCCACCGTTGAGCGAGAAGTCGGAACCGGTCGCGTAGCCGCCTTCATCGGAGGCAATCCAGGCGATGATCGAGCCAATTTCATCGGGCGTTCCCAAGCGCCTGACGGGCACGGTGCCGACAATTTTTTCGAGCACCTCGGGTCGAATCGCCTTCACCATGTCAGTGCCAATATAGCCGGGCGACACCGTATTGACAGTCACCCCCTTGGTCGCGACTTCGAGAGCCAGTGCCATGGTGAAGCCGTGAATGCCGGCCTTGGCGGTCGAGTAGTTGGTTTGCCCGAACTGGCCCTTCTGACCGTTCACTGACGAGATGTTGATGATGCGCCCGAAGCCGCGATCGCACATATCGTCAATCACCTGCTTGGTAACGTTGAACAACGAATTTAGGTTGGTGTCCATCACCGCGCTCCAGTCGGTGCGGCTCATTTTGCGAAACACGCTGTCCTTGGTGATGCCGGCATTGTTGACCAGCACATCCACCGGGCCGTGCGCATCCTTGACTTTCTTGAATGCTTCGACCGTGGAATCCCAATCGGACACATTGCCCACCGACGCATAGAAGGTGAAGCCGAGCGCCTTCTGCTCACCGATCCATTTGTCGAAATCGCGGCTCGGCCCGCAACCGGCCACCACGGTATAGCCCTCCTTGTGCAGGCGGTGGCAGATTGCCGTGCCGATTCCGCCCATCCCGCCGGTGACATACGCTACACGTGCCATCTTGCTCTCCTCTGGTTTAGAAACAAACTTATTGTGGGCCTTGATTCAGATACGCTCTTTGACATAAGTACCCGGCGCATCCGCCAACGGCTTGAAACTGCTACTCCCCAGTGTACGCCGCGCTGCGACGTCGCGCCCGCGATGCTGCGCGAGCCAATCGGCCCAGGTAGTCCACCAGCTTCCCGGTGCCTCGGTGGCGTGATCGAACCAGTCCGCTGCATCAAAGGGGTCAGCCAGCGCCTCGGCAGCGGGAGCTTGGCGGCGTGGCTTGCCGAGGTCAGCGATGCTCATCGGCCGCAATGCGGCAGCCGCACGCGAGGAATGGCCGCGCGACGACGCTTTGCCCACCGGTGCGCCGTGCAATGGACCACTCCTGAAGCTGCGCTTGTTCTTCGCGGGAGGATTGACCACGCCTGCAATGTGGCCGCTGGCACCGAGCACGAACGTGCAGTCGCCACCCAACAATTGCGTGCTGGCGTAGGCGGTCTGCCACGGCACGATGTGGTCCTCGCGGGATGCGTACACGAATGCGGGCAGCTTGAGCGCACCGAGGTTAACCGGCTCACCCAGCGAGACCAGTGTGCCGGTTCGCAACTTGTTTTCGAGATACAGGTTGCGCAAATACCAAGCGTACATCGGCCCGGGTAGATTGGTGCTGTCAGCGTTCCAGTAAAGCAGGTCAAACGCGGGCGGCGCCTCCCCCTTGAGGTAACCATTGGCGACGTAGTTCCATAACAACTCGCGCGGCCGAAGAATCGAAAACGTGGTGGCCAAATCCTTGCCGGACAATATGCCGCCGCCCCCGAGGGTGGCTTCACGAAACGCCACGGATTGCTCATCGATGAACATGCCGAGCTGACCGACATCGGTAAAGTCGAGCAGGGTGGTGAGCAAGGTGAGGCTGGCAGCAGGCTGCTCGCCCTTCGCTTCGAGCGCTGCCAAGGCAGTGGCGAGAATGGTGCCGCCGACGCAGAAGCCGAGCGCATTGACTTGTTGGGTCTTGCAAATGCGCCTGGCTGCATCAAGCGTTTCGACCACGCCTTGTTGCAGGTAGTCGTCCCACCCGAGATGTCCCTGCTGCGGCCCCGGGTTGCGCCAGGACACCACAAATACCGTATTGCCGCGCTCGACGGCGTGGCGGACGAACGAGTTGTTGGCCGTGAGATCGAGAATGTAAAACTTGTTGATGCAGGGTGGCACCACCAGCAATGGCAGTTCGCCAACTTTTGACGTCAGCGGCGCGTACTGGATCAGCTCCACCAGCTCATTGCGCAACACTACTTTGCCCGGCGTGGTGGCGATGTCACGGCCGATCTCAAACGCGGTCTCGTCGGTGTTGGAGACGTGACCCTTGGCCATATCGCCGAGCATGAGTTGCATGCCATCAGCAATGCTCTGACCACGCGTATCGAGCGCGCGCTGCATGGCAGCGCGGTTGGTAGCAAAAAAATTGTCCGGGTGTGTCGCGGCGATCCATTGCTCGGCAGCGAACGCAAGCTTGGCGCGCGCCGCAGGGTCGAGTTCGACCTGCTGCAGCGACTCGCGCAAGGCTGCGGCACCCCTCACGTGCGCGTCCGCGATCCAGGCATCCAAGGCGACGGCGGGCGAGCCGGTTGCGCTGGCAGAAGCAGCAGATGCCTGCGCTGCAGCCGCTGCGGAAGCAGCACCGACGGGCGGGCGAGTGTAAGTGACCATGGGCGGCATTGTCCCGCAAAATGATTACGCCAATCTGAATGGCGCGGGCGATAATGGTGCATTGTCATTGCTGCAATGGTCCAGGCTGCACTTCCGTCATTCAACGTGGCATTCACGCACATGCATTCTCCCCATACCCATTGGCCGGCACCGGCGGCGCTTGGCGACCGCGTTGAAGACGTCGATACGCCGGCGCTGATTGTCGAACTGGACTGGCTCGACCAGAACCTGGTGCGCCTGGCCGAATTTGCGCGGTCCGCCGGTATGCGTCTGCGCCCGCACGCCAAGATGCACAAAACCCCGGCGCTGGCCGTAAGGCAGATTGCGCTAGGCGCCGTGGGCATCTGCTGCCAGAAAACCAGTGAAGCCGAAGTGCTGGTCAATGCAGGCGTTCACGACGTGCTCATCACCAATCAAGTGGTGGGCGCCGCCAAATTGCAGCGCGTTGCGGCTCTGGCAAAGCGCGCGGTGATCGGCATTTGTGTGGACGACGCTGCCAATGCGCACGCATTGTCGCAAGCTGCGCAGGCGGCAGGCAGCTTGCTCCACGTCTACGTTGAACTCAACGCGGGCGCCAACCGCTGCGGGGTTGAGGCCGGTGCGGCGGCGCTCGAGCTGGCACGCAGCGTCGCAGCACTGCCCCATCTCAAGCTGATGGGCTTGCAAGCGTATCAGGGTAGCGCCCAGCATCTGCGCACGGATGCAGAGCGGCACGCAGCCATTGCCGAGGCCAGCGCTCGCGCAGCGCGCACGCGCGATCTCATGCTGGGGGCAAGCCTGGCCTGCCCAATCATCACCGGCGCCGGCACCGGCACCTACGAGCTGGAGGCCGCCAGCGGTGTGTTCAATGAGTTGCAGCCCGGCTCGTACGCCTTCATGGATGCCGACTATGGCCGCAATGCTGCGCACGCGCCATTTGCGCACAGCTTGTTCATTCTCTCCACGGTGATGAGCCGTCAAGCCGCACACGCTGTGGTCGATTGCGGCCTCAAGGCACACAGCATCGACTCGGGTATGCCGCTGGTCGTGGCGGACGCCGCCGGTGCGCCACTCAGGGGCCTCGAGTATCGCAAAGCCTCGGATGAGCATGGCGTCATCTTTCCTGCGGATGGCGTGCTACCAACTGCCCTGCCTGCACTGGGAACCAAACTGCGCCTGATCCCGGGCCACATCGACCCGACGGTGAATCTGCATGACTGGATCGTTGGCGTGCGCGCCGGCGTGGTTGCCGAGATCTGGCCAGTGACGGCGCGCGGGGCCATGTGGTGAAAACAGAAGCCACGCTGATGGTGCACGGCCCCGGCCAGTTGCGCAGTGCATTCCGCAAACGCCTGATCGACACCCTGCGCACCGAGGCACCCGAGGTGAAATGGAAAGACGCAGCGTCGCAGGAGTTTCTGTCAATGTCGCTCGAGGCACCCCAAGGCATCCCGTTTCCGCAACTCATCGAGGTCTCGATTCTGTATCCCGATTGCGTCGCGAGCGTGGAGTGGCGGCAGGAGCATGCCAACGGCGCGACCACGATCCAGAATGGCCAGGTCAAGCAGGCAGAGCGCGGCGTAGCCCTTGCCGCACGCCGGCCTCAGTACCTGCAAATGGCGCCCGACGGCAAGCTGCAGCTCGCCTTCGCACTCGACATCGGCCGCGATGGCCTACTCGCGTTTGGTGCAACGGCTGACGCGGAAACCTATTTCCGTTTCTGCGGTACCGGCCCGAAAGCAGAAATGCTGAGCATCGGCACCTCCAGCGACAACGCGCTCGCCTGGGATGAATGCTGGGACGTGGGCGCATCCACGTGCCGGGCACTGGTCCCCCCGCGCACGCTCGAAGCGAGCGAGCGGCGCGCACTCGATGCCTTGGCCATGGCATTTCGCGCAGAATGGTTGTGGTACGACCACGCGCCGGCGGAAGACACGGCGGTCGAGCGCCAACGCTATGCCGAAGCGGGCCGCAATGTGCATGCCATCAACGTAAAATCCCAACAACTCGCTGCGCATCCTTCGGCCCTCGTGTCCACTCTCGATACTGACCAGGATTGGCTTGCCGCTCGCTTGCAAAAGACGTGGGCGCGCGTCTGAATTTCACCCCTTCACTCTCGCCATGACCCAACCCCGGCAACACGTTGTGCAATGCCTTTCTCCCGGTGGCCTGCATCGCATGGCCTACTCCGAATGGGGCGATGCAGCCAATCCGCGCGTGCTGCTCTGCGTCCATGGGCTGTCGCGCGTCGGTCGGGATTTTGATGATCTCGCGCGTGCGCTGTGTGGCGAGTACCGCGTGGTCTGCCCGGATGTGGTGGGCCGCGGCAACAGCGACTGGCTGGTCAATCCCCTGCACTACCAGATTCCGCAATATGTGTCGGACATGGTGACCCTGATCGCGCGCTTGAGTCCGGATGAGCTGCACTGGATCGGTACGTCGATGGGCGGCCTGATCGGCATGGGCCTCGCGTCATTGCCCAACTCGCCGGTACGCAAGATGGTACTCAATGATGTTGGGCCGATTCTCAAGGCGGATGCACTCAAACGCATCGGCGCGTATCTCGGCCAGGCACCCGTGTTTCCTGACTTTGCGAGCGCGGAGAAATACATTCGCGCGGTCAGCGCAAGTTTTGGTCTCACCACCGATGCGCAGTGGAAGTTCCTGACTGAAATCAGCCTCAAACCCGCCGGCACGGGATTCAAGATGCACTACGATCCCAACATTGCCGCGCCCCTCAATGAGCAGAAATTGGGGGCCACCGACATCGAGTTGTGGCCGGTGTACGACGCCATCAAATGCCCCGTGCTGGTAACCCGCGGTGAACACTCAGACCTCCTTTCGCGCGACACACTGGCGCAAATGGCGACACGCGGTCCGCAAGCGGCGACGATGGAAATTCCCGGCGTCGGCCATGCGCCCATGTTCATGGAGACCTCCCAAATCGACATCGTGCGCAATTTTTTGCTGACCTGATCCGGATCGCTGAGCACCGTCATTGGTGCAGCACGGCCCACGCATTCCTTTTCTGCGTTCCCCCAACCAACGAAAGAGAACAAGACATGAAAGTTGATCGATTCCACATTGGCGCGCGCCTCTCCGAAATGGCGATTCATCACGGCACCGTCTATCTGGCAGGGCAGATTGCCGAAGACACCAGCGCCGATATGGAAGGCCAAACGCGCCAGGTGCTCGGCGCCATCGACAATCTGCTCACTGAAGCCGGCACCGACAAGACGCGCATTTTGATGGCGCAGATTTTTGTCTCCGACATGCGCTTGTTTGCCGACATGAACAAGGTGTGGGACGGCTGGGTCGCGGCCGGGCAAACACCACCGCGCGCCACGGTCGAGGCCAAGCTCGCAACACCAAAGCATTTGGTGGAAATCGTGGTGACAGCAGCGCAAAAATAGCTGGTTCAAGCAAGGACAAGACAGATTTACGGTTGCGGCGCCAGTCAGGGTGCGGGCAGCAAATAACTCTGCACCGGCTCGGCAAAACCCTTGAGTCGCAACGCGTCACCTTGCGTCAGCCGGTGTGCCGCCGCGCCCGCGCCAAGACATTCAGTGGTGCGCGAGCCGATCAGTACCTGCCCATGCGCAGCCTCCGAGCACAGGCGCGCCGCCAGATTGACTGCCGGGCCGACGGCGGTGTACTCAAGACGCGATGCCGCGCCGATCACCCCGACAGTCACGAAACCGGTGGCTACCCCGACCCCCAGTCCCAGATTGAGGTCGCCGTCCGACCAGCGCGAGGTGACTGCGATACCATTGAGGCGGATCTGCCGCGCCATTTCAACCGCCCGGTTGGCATGGTCTTCGAACGCGATCGGTGCACCGATCAGGATCAGCACGCCGTCACCGGCCTGGTCCTTGACAGTGCCGCCAAAGCTCGCGACGGCTGCGCCGACGGCATCGTAATACTCGCGCAGAATCTGGATCACCTTTTTCGACGAGGTCGCTGCCGAAAAAGCGGTGAAGCCGCGCAAGTCACAGCACACCACAGAAAGCTCGATGGTCTGCTCATCGGTGGCACTCTTGAGGCCGCGCTGATTGACCATTTGTGCCACCTGCGGCGACAGGAAGCGCGCCATGAACTGCGCGCGGCGTCCCTGGGTCACGTGATACTGCACCGCACCAACGAGCAGGATCATGAGGCCAGTAATGCCCGACACCGGCGCCACGGAAGTCGGCAGGAAGCCCGCTGCCGCCATGAACGGCGCGCCCAGCGCGAATGAAACACCGCGCAAGGCCTCTGCGCGATCGGGACGGCGCTTCAACATCAGCAGCACGGCACCAATGGCACACACTATCGCCAGACCCATCGGCGTTGCAAACAGCCAGAAGCTCGGTTCGGCCAGCGCCTCCCCGAGTACCGGCACATTGCTGAAGTGCAATGTACGCTTGACCGGAAACAACAATGCAAACACGCCATCGAGCACGATAAAGCCCTGCCCGACTCGCAGCAGACGATCCCCTCCCCTGGTCCTGAGCGTGCCCGCAGGGATCGTGCGACGAACCCGCAACAACCACTCAAAAGCAAACAGCGGTAGGTGCGGTATCTGAATCCACAAAATACTCATCATTCCCCAAAAAAGGATGCTGAGCTGAAGGCAACGTGATATGCCCCAGTAGTTACCGACGGCTCCGTCTATTACTTTATGAAGGTCGAATTCAAGAAATTCCGCTATCAGACCCCTGAAGTCGGCCGTAGCAACAATATTCTGC
>JANLTL010000551.1:0-6028 GCA_031362905.1 Burkholderiales bacterium
GCAGAATATCGGCGGCCTCATCGTGCTGCTCAATCCGCTGTTCCAGCAACAGCGCAACCAGATCGCGGCATTGGCCGCCAAGCACCGCATGCCGTGCATGGCGGGCGACCGGATCTACCCCGAGGCCGGTTGCCTGATGAGCTACGGCACCAATCTGGCTGCGATGTTCCGCCACGTCGCAACTTACGTCGACAAGATCCTCAAGGGCGCCAAGCCCGCCGACCTGCCGGTCGAGCAGCCGAAAACGTTTGAACTCGTCATCAACGGCAAGACCGCCAAGGCGCTGGGGCTGACGATTCCGCAGTCGCTCTTGATCAGTGCCGAGAAGGTGATCGAATGAAACATCCCGTAAACACGCGCCGCAAACTGCTCATCGCAATCGGTGCGGGCGCGTTCACCGCCGCGCTAGCTACCGAAATCACCAGCGGGCTAGCAGCGCACGCCCAGGGCAGCGCACCACCGGCGCGCATCGGGATCATCTTGCCGACCAGTGCGGCGGTGAACGCGGCCCAGCTCGCGGCCTTCAAGCAAGGCATGCGCGACAACGGCCTGATCGAAGGCAAACATTACGTGCTCGACGTGGTGTCTGCGGACGGCCACTACGAACGTTTCCCCGTGCTCATCAAGGAACTGTTGCAGCATGAGCCGGCGCTCATCATGGCAAGCACCACGGCGGCGGTGCGCGCCGCGCAACTGGCGACCCGCACGCTGCCGATCGTGATGACCGGCATCAACGATCCGGTCGGCAACAAGCTGGTGGCGAGCCTGGCGCGGCCCGGCGGCAACACCACCGGGCTGTCGAACCAGGGCGAGGACACCACGGCCAAGTTGGTAGAATTTTTGCGTGAGGCCCTGCCCCGCGCGAAACGCATCGCACTGCTGATCAACCCGGACAATCCATCGAATGCAAAGCTGGGCGAACAGGTGCGCGTCGCCGCGGTCAAGGCCGGCATCGAAACACTCACGTTTGAAGCGGCGACGCCGGCCGCGCTCGATGCGGCGTTTGCCGACATCGCCAGTCAGCGGCCCGATGCGCTGGTGGTGTTGCCTGACTCGATATTCAATACCGGGCCACAACGGATCTCGGCCTTTGCGCTCAAAAACCACATCGCCGCGTTCGGCCCCGACGCGCCATACGCAGCATCCGGCAGTCTGCTCTCCTACGGGGCATCGCGCCCTGACCAAGCGCGTCGCGCGGCCATCTACGTGAAGAAAATCCTCGCCGGCGCCAAGCCCGCCGACCTGCCGGTCGAGCAGCCTGTCAAGTTCAATATGGTGATCAACCTGAAAACCGCCAAGACATTGGGCATCAAGATTCCGCAGTCGCTGTTGATACTGGCCGAGAGGGTGATCGAATGAAACATGCCATGAACCAGCGCCGCAGATCGCTTGTCGCCCTCGGTGCGGGCACGCTCATCACCGTGCTCAGTGGCGAACTCATCGGCGGCCTCGCAGCCTATGCTCAGGGCAGCGCAGCACCAGCCCGCATCGGCTTCATCGTGGCGCCCAACGCGCCGGCGATTGCGACCCGGCTTGCCGCTTTCAAGCAAGGCATGCGCGAGAACGGCCTGATCGAAGGCCAACACTACGTACTCGACGCGGTCTATGCGAATGGCCAATCCGAGCGCTTTCCCGCGCTGGCCCAGGAGCTGTTGCAACGTGGGCCGGCGGTGATCGTGGTGAGCACCATTGCGGCCGTGCGCGCCGCGCAACAGGCAACCCGCACGGTGCCGATCGTGATGACCAGCGTCAACGATCCCGTAGGCACCGGCCTGGTGGCAAGCCTGGCGCGGCCGGGCGGCAACACCACCGGGCAGTCGAGCCAGAATGAAGACCTCACCGCCAAGTTTGTCGAGTTTGTGCGTGAAGCGCTGCCGCGCGCCAAACGCATCGCGCTGCTGACCAATCCGGGCAATGCGTCACTGCAAAAATTGGCCGAACAGGTGCGTGCCGCGGCGCTTAAATTGGGCATCGAGGCGCGCGCGTTTGAAGTGGCAACGCCAGCCGCGCTCGATGCCGCATTCGCCGCGATTGTCAGGCAGCAGCCCGGCGCGCTGGTGGTATTGAGCGATGCCATGCTGAATGCCGAGCCCCAGCGGATTTCGGCGTTTGCGCTCAAGAACCGCATCGCCGCATTCGGCGGCCCCGCGGATTTTGCAGAGGCCGGCAGTCTGCTCGCTTATGGGCCATCGGGGCCTGACTTGTTTCGCCGCTCGGCCACCTACGTGAAGAAAATCCTCGCCGGCGCCAAGCCGGCTGACCTGCCGGTCGAGCAGCCCACCAGGTTCGAGATGGTGATCAACCTGAAGACTGCCAAAGCATTGGGCATCAAGATTCCGCAGGCGCTGCTGATACAGGCGGAGCGGGTAATTGAATGAATTGTTCGAAAATGAATTCCCTTTTGCGCAGGCTGGCACCATGAGCACGAAGAACATCAAACCCGGAAAAGTCAAGGCGGTGGTGAAGACCGTAGCGGCCAGGACCAAGGCAACGAAGACCGCGATGGTGAAAACCGCCGCACGGCAAACCTCGGCCACCGTTGACGAAGCGGGTCTGCTGACAGACCTGCGCGGCCTGATCGCGGCGGCGCGCAAGCGCGTGGCCACGGCAGCCAATGCGACGCACGCGATGCTGTGCTGGCATGTCGGGCGGCGGCTCCTGAAAGAGAACCTTGATGACGGACGGGCGGCCTACGGCAAACGAATTCTTGTGACAGTGTCACAACAATTGACGAGCGAGTACGGTGAAGGTTTTACGCTCCGTGCGCTCTATCGTTCGATCCAGTTCTCGCAAGCATTTCCCGACAAGGCAATTGTGTCGACGCTGTCGACACAATTGAGCTGGAGCCATTTCATGGAGCTGTTCCCCATCAAAGACCCGCTGGCTCGCGATTTCTACGCCGAGATGTGCCGCATCGAGCGCTGGGACGTGCGCACCCTGCGCAAAAAGATCGGCGGCATGCTGTTCCAGCGCACCGCCCTCTCGAAAAATACACAGGCTGTCATTTCGACTGAAATCGCCAGCCTGCGCGATGGCCGCGTCACGCCCGATACCGTGTTCCGCGATCCCTATCTGCTCGATTTTCTGGGATTGAAAGGCGCCTACAGCGAGCGTGACCTCGAAACCGCCATCCTGCGCGAGATCGAAGGCGTGCTGCTCGAACTGGGCACCGGCTTCGCTTTCGTCGCGCGGCAAAAGCGCATGAGCGTCGGCAAAGACGATTTCCATCTCGACCTTCTGTTTTTTCACCGGCAACTGCGCAGGTTGATCGCCGTCGAATTGAAACTCGAATCGTTCCAGCCCGCGCATGCCGGGCAGATGGAGTTTTATCTGCGCTGGCTCGACAAACATGAGCGCGCAGCGGGAGAGGAAGCGCCGATCGGCCTGATCCTGTGCGCCTCGACCGACGCCGAGCAGGTGGAGCTGCTCGAACTCGATGCCAAGTCGATCCGCGTCAGTGAATACCTCACCGAACTGCCGCCGCTCAAATTGCTGCAAGCGCGTTTGCATCAGGCGATTGAACACGCCCGGGAGCATGCGGCCCGGCTGATTGGAAAGGGACGCACATGACCACACGCCGTCAAACCCTCGCCGCGCTCGGCGCGAACGCGCTGGTGAACGCATTGCCCACATTCGCGCAAGCGCAGCCCAAGCCGTCAGAAAAAATCTGGCGCGTCGGCGTGCTGGCACTGCCCAATCGCGCAGCGGCGCTGGACCCGCTGTTTTCAGGTGCGCTGCCGCTCGGCCTGCGCGACCTGGGCTATGTCGAGGGCAAGAATCTGCTGATCGAATGGCGCTTTGGCGACAACAAGATCGAGGCGCTGCCCGGTCTCGCGGCCGAACTGGTGCAGTGGAAGCCCGATGTCCTGGTGGGCATCGCGCACTCTGCGGCGCTGGCGGCGCAACGAGCCACCAGCACGATTCCCATCGTCATGACCACTGCGCTTGACCCGGTCGCCGCCGGATTGGTCAAGAGCCTGGCGCGGCCCGGCGGCAATATCACCGGCCTGGTCAACCTGAGCGCCGAGCTGGGCCCGAAGCGCCTTGAAATGCTGCTCGCCATGACAGCGGCTGCGACACCCAAACCAGCCTCCGTGGCGGTGATGATGAGCAGTGCCATCCCGGCCAACAGCGACGCCGCTGCCATCATCGGCAGCGCGGGAGAGAAGCTCGGCGTCAAGGTCGTGCCGTTCGTCGCGGGTACGCCGCAGGAAATCGACACCGCGTTCGCGGCCATGCGCAAACAAGGCGCCGGCGGCCTGATCGTGCTGCTCAATCCGCTGTTCCAGCAACAGCGCAACCAGATCGCGGCATTGGCCGCGAAACACCGCCTGCCCTGCATGGCGGCCGACCGTATCTACGTCGAGGCCGGCTGCCTGATGAGCTACGGCACCAATCTGGCGGGCCTGTTCCGCCGCGCTGCCTACTACGTCGACCGCATCTTCAAGGGCGCGAAACCTGCCGACCTGCCGGTCGAGCAGCCGACCCGGTTTGATCTTTTCATCAATGGCAAGACCGCAAAAGCCCTCGGGCTGAAAATTCCGCAATCGCTGCTGATTACTGCCGAGAAGGTGATCCAATGAACCACGATCTGAACAAGCGCCGCCTGACCCTCGCCGCACTCGCCACCCTCGGTGCGGGCGCGCTGGCGAACACGTTGCCCGCTTTCGCGCAAGCTCAAAGCAAACCGGCGGAAAAAATCTGGCGCGTCGGTTTTCTGAACTCGCGCCGCCGTCCGGCTTCATTTGACGCCGACTTCATCGGCGGTTTTTTGCTGGGCATGCGCGAACGCGGCTACGTCGAGGGCAAGAACCTGGTCATCGAGTGGCGCTTTGCCGACGACAATCTCGCGCGCTTGGCCGCTTTCGCCGAGGAACTGGTGCAGTTGAAAGTCGACGCCATTGTTGCAGGCGGGCCGCAGGTCATTCGCGCGGTTCAGCAGGCCACCGCCACGATTCCCATCGTGATGGCCGTCCCCGGTGACCCGGTGCGCGCAGGCTTCATCAAAAGCCTGGCGTATCCCGGCGGCAATATCACCGGCGCAATGGTCAACGCGGGTGACCTCTTTGCGAAGCGACTCGAGATGTTGCTGGAAATATCCCCCGGGCTCACCCGTGTCGCCTTTTTGATGAATCCTGGCAACCCCGGCCATGTTGAGGGTCTCGCGAACCTTCAGGCGGGTGCCCAAAAAGTCCGCGTCAAGATTCTGCCAATCGAAGCGCATTCGCCTCAGGACATCGTGCCAGCATTCGCCGCAATGAAACGGGAAAAAGTCGGTGGAGTCATCACGCAGCCCGACGCCATCTTCATAGCGAGTCTCCAGCAGGTTGCGGAGCTGGCGTTGAAACAGCGCCTGCCACTGATATCGGGGATTCGGGAATACGTCGATGCTGGCTGCCTGATGAGCTATGGCGCGAGCTTTCGCGATAACTACCGCCGTGCCGCCTACTTCGTCGACCGCATCTTCAAAGGCACGAAACCCGCTGACTTGCCAGTCGAGTGGCCAACCAAATTTGAACTCTTCATCAACGGCAAGACCGCCAAGGCACTGGGCCTGAAGATTCCACATTCGCTGCTGATTACTGCCGAGAAGGTGATCGAATGAACCGCGATCTGAACAAGCGCCGCAAAACCATCGCTGCGCTCGGCGCAAGCACGCTGGCCAATGCCTTGCCCGGATTCGTCTTGCCTGCATTCACCTTGCCCGCATTCGCGCAGCCGGCCAAACCGGAAAAAATCTGGCGCGTCGGATTTCTCGCGCCGCGCAAGCAGCCCGCTTCGATGGAGGCCGACTTCATCGGCGGGTTCCCGCAGGGCATGCGCGAACGCGGTTATGTCGAAGGCAAAAACCTCGTCATTGAGTGGCGTTTTGCCGATGGCGATCTCACGCGCCTGCCCAAGCTCGCGGAGGAATTGGTGCAGTTGAAAGTTGACGTGCTCATCGGCGCCGGGCCGCAAGCCATCGGGGCGCTCAAACAAGCCACCGCCACGATTCCCATCGTGATGGGCGTTCCGGGTGACCCGGTAA